>JBOFJM010000420.1:0-4989 GCA_051656825.1 Kluyvera sp. | reverse complement strand
TCATAAACGGGGTCATTATCGTCTTCCTCTCAGCGAGTGGGTCAGATGTTTATCTGTAATGCCATCAAAGTTATCACACCAATTTCGCTGAGCCGAAGATTTTTTCGTGAGTTAGATCAATAAACACTGACAAAAAATGACATTAAAAATGGCCAAACACCGCCGCAGGCCGCGCCATTACTGGCCTACTCTATCTACCCCTTAAACGCTATGGAAAATACCTCTTTTGTGACGGTATTCACCTTTTAAAGTTGTATGACAAGTTATCTTCCACTCCGTCGAAACACATTGAACGATGGAATGCATTAGCAGTGGTTCATACAACACCTGATTAAGCGGTACGGATACCGAATTCAACACACCAGCTAATGGTAAGTTCGGGTCGTACCGGGATTCACTCCCCCCGGTAAGCCCTTCGAGAATGACATCCTCCTCTGGTAAAGGAAGATGGCTGCGGGACTCGCAGTGATAACAACACGATGAGGTTTACATGCGTAAAATTAAAGGATTACGTTGGTACATGATTGCACTGGTGACGATGGGCACCGTGCTGGGATACCTGACACGTAATACCGTTGCAGCGGCTGCACCGACTCTGATGGCAGAGCTGCATATTTCCACACAGCAATATTCGTACATCATCGCGGCTTATTCCGCTGCTTATACCGTCATGCAGCCCGTTGCGGGCTACGTTCTGGATATTCTGGGTACCAAAATTGGTTACGCCTTCTTCGCCGTTGCCTGGGCCGTTTTCTGTGGCGCAACAGCGCTGGCGGGAAGCTGGGGCGGGCTGGCCATCGCACGTGGTGCGGTGGGTGCTGCAGAAGCCGCAATGATTCCTGCTGGCCTGAAAGCCAGCTCCGAGTGGTTCCCGGCGAAAGAACGTTCTATCGCGGTAGGCTACTTTAACGTTGGCTCCTCAATCGGTGCGATGATCGCGCCGCCGCTGGTGGTATGGGCTATCGTGATGCACAGCTGGCAGATGGCGTTCATTATCTCTGGTGTGCTGAGCTTCGTATGGGCGATGGAGTGGCTGATTTTCTACAAACACCCGCGTGACCAGAAAAAACTGACTGACGAAGAACGCGACTACATCATTAATGGTCAAGAAGCGCAGCACCAGGTCGGTACGGCGAAGAAAATGTCCGTTGGTCAGATTCTGCGTAACCGCCAGTTCTGGGGTATCGCCCTGCCACGCTTCCTGGCAGAGCCAGCGTGGGGGACATTCAACGCCTGGATCCCGCTGTTCATGTTCAAAGTCTATGGCTTTGACCTGAAAGAAATCGCCATGTTTGCGTGGATGCCAATGCTGTTCGCTGACGTTGGTTGCGTACTGGGGGGTTACTTGCCGCCGCTGTTCCAGCGCTGGTTTGGTGTGAACCTGATTGTTTCCCGTAAGATGGTCGTAACGCTGGGTGCGGTACTGATGATTGGCCCTGGGATGATTGGCCTGTTTACCAACCCGTATATCGCGATTGCCCTGCTGTGTATCGGTGGTTTTGCTCACCAGGCGCTGTCCGGTGCGCTGATTACCCTGTCTTCTGACGTCTTCGGTCGTAACGAAGTGGCTACACTAACGGCCTGACCGGCATGTCTGCCTGGCTGGCGAGCACCCTGTTTGCCCTGGTCGTCGGCGCGCTGGCTGACACCATCGGCTTCAGCCCGCTGTTTGCGGTACTGGCTGTCTTCGACCTGTTAGGTGCGCTGGTTATCTGGACGGTTCTGCAAAACAAACCGGCTGACGATGGCCAGTCTGGAGCAAACACCTCAACGCAGCAGGCGACACAAAACTAATCGGTGACAACCGTTTGTTTTTCCACAAGCCGCCTTAATACAGGCGGCTTTTTTCATGCCCGATTGTGGTGAGTAGCTTGTAAAAGTGGTATAACAAATTTAATCTGCCGTACCCTGCCTGGAGAGCATATGGAAATCACCGACACACGTCGCTTGTATCAGCAACTTGCCGCTGAGCTAAAAGAACGCATTGAGCAAGGCGTTTACCTTGTGGGCGATAAACTGCCTGCTGAGCGTTTTATTGCCGATGAAAAGAGCGTCAGCCGTACGGTGGTTCGCGAAGCCATTATCATGCTGGAAGTCGAAGGGTATGTTGAAGTCCGCAAAGGCTCAGGCATCCATGTTATTTCGAATCAAGCCAAGCACCATCAAGCGCCAGATGAAAATATGGAGTTCGCCAACTACGGCCCGTTCGAACTGCTCCAGGCACGACAGCTCATTGAAAGCAATATTGCAGAGTTTGCGGCGACCCAGGTCACCAAGCAGGACATCATGAAGCTGATGGAGATTCAGGATAAGGCGCGCAAAGAGAAATGCTTCCGTGACTCCGAGTGGGATCTCCAGTTCCACGTGCAGGTTGCTTTGGCTACGCAGAATACAGCGCTGGCGGCTATCGTCGAGAAAATGTGGACTCAGCGCGTGCATAACCCGTACTGGAAAAAACTCCACGACCATATCGACTCTCGTACCGTGGATAACTGGTGCGATGACCACGATCAAATCCTCAAGGCGTTGATTCGCAAAGATCCACACGCGGCAAAACTGGCCATGTGGCAGCATCTTGAAAACACCAAGCTGATGCTGTTCAACGAAACCAGTGATGATTTTGAGTTCAACGCCGACCGTTATCTGTTCGCAGAAAACCCCGTCGTACACCTCGATACTGTCTCTATCGGCGATAAATAAGCCCCGTGGCAACAGGCAGGCCGCAACGGCTTGCCTGACTTTCAAGGTGGGTAAGCGTTTGTAAATCCCCTAGCCTCTCCCTGCTCGAAGCCGCAAAATCAATCTGCAACAAATTGCAATTTCTATGACGGCAAACTTGCCAGTTTGTTACAATTGCATGCATTTTGTCGTTTGATAGATGAGTAATAGATTATTTCGCCAAAACATGGACTGTTCAGCGTATATTTACCGCGATGCTATTAAAATAGAAACAGAGAAGACATCGCAGCGCATTCAGGCATTACCTTAATCGATGTACCAGGAATCGTGAATGGAACTACTAACCCAACTGTTAAATGCCCTGTGGAATCAGGATTTCGAGACACTCGCGAATCCCTCCATGATTGGTATGCTCTATTTTGTCTTATTTATGATCCTGTTCCTGGAGAATGGTCTACTTCCGGCCGCCTTCTTGCCGGGTGATAGCCTGCTGGTTCTGGTCGGAGTGCTGATTGCCAAAGGGGCAATGGGCTTCCCACAGACGGTTTTCGTACTGACAGTCGCGGCCAGCCTCGGCTGCTGGCTAAGCTATATCCAGGGTAAATGGCTGGGCAATACGCGTATCGTCCAGAACTGGCTATCACACCTTCCCGCCCACTACCACCAGCGCGCGCATCACCTGTTCCATAAACATGGTCTTTCCGCGCTGCTGATTGGTCGCTTTATCGCGTTTGTCCGTACTTTGCTGCCTACTATTGCGGGCCTGTCCGGTTTGAACAATGCGCGTTTCCAGTTCTTCAACTGGATGAGCGGCCTGCTGTGGGTACTTATTCTGACCACGATCGGCTATCTGCTTGGCAAAACCCCTGTCTTCCAGAAATATGAAGACGCGCTGATGTCGTGCCTGATGCTGCTGCCAGTCGTGCTGCTGGTATTTGGCCTGATTGGCTCGCTGGTGGTGGTGTGGAAGAAAAAATACGGTAATCGAGGGTAATTATGGGGTCAAACCGTATCCTGTTCCGCCGGTTTGCATTAAGCCTTAGCGTCATATTGATATTGTGCATGATGCTTTGGCTGTGGACCGCGCTACAGTGCGAAGAGTCCACTTTAGCGATTCGCCCAATCCACCAGGCCAGTATTCCTGATGGCTTCTCCATCTCGCATCATCTTGATGCCAATGGCATTCGATTTAAAAGCATTACCCCACAGGATAATGCGCTACTCATTACCTTTGAATCCAGTGAACAGAGCGCGGCGGCAAAACGCGTGCTGGATAGCACCCTGCCACACGTCTACGTTATTGCGTTGCAGGATGAAAATAACGATCCGACAAGTTGGCTGTCTCTTCTTCGTGATACCTCGCATCGATTTGGCTAGCTACCTTCCAGGATTCCGAATAATTTCACTTACTTTGGTGATTTCTAAATTTACTTACTATGCTTAGTGTTGTGGGCATCGCAACAGATGCTCACTCGCTGGGAAAGGTACATTCCGATGTACTACGCACAATGGAAGGTTCACACATGAAATACCGCATCGTACTTGCGCTCACTCTCGCTTCTCTTAGCGCTAGCGCAGCAGCAACATCGTTATGTCAGGAAAAAGAGCAGAACATTCAACGTGAGATTGGCTATGCCGAAAAACATAACAATCAACACCGTATCGACGGCCTGAAAAAGGCGTTGAGCGAAGTGAAAGCACACTGTACTGACAGCAAACTGCGTGCCGATCACCAGGCAAAGATCACGCAGCAGAAAGACGAAATTCGCGAACGTGAGCAGGACTTGAGAGAAGCCCAACAGACCGGCGATGCGGACAAAGTGGCCAAACGTGAGCGTAAACTGAAAGAAGCCCAGCAAGAACTGAACGCGTTGGAATCCCGAGAGTATTGAGTGGAAACCCTTACAGGAGAGAGATAATGCCTAAAGATTCAACCTCAGAACAGCTACGCGCAGAGTTGAAAGCCCTGTCAGATACACTGGAAGAAGTGCTGAATACTTCCACCGATAAATCCAAAGAAGAGCTGGGCAAACTGCGTAGCAAAGCGGAAAGCGCGCTCAAAGAGAGCCGTGCTCGTCTGGGCGAAACCAGCGATGCACTGGCAAAACAGACGCGAGAAGCTGCGGCAAAAGCCGATGGCTACGTACGCGAAAACCCATGGACTGGCGTCGGAATCGGTGCAGCTGTCGGTTTGGTGCTGGGCGTTCTGCTGACTCGCCGTTAAGCATGAGCGATTCTCACCACGCGCAAGGGCCGGGTAAAAACGTACTGGGCATCGGCCAGCGTATTGTCACCCTGCTGGTTCAGATG
>JBOFJM010000419.1:0-3436 GCA_051656825.1 Kluyvera sp. | reverse complement strand
CGATCCAGACTACAGCTTCGATATTCTGGAGGCGCGCCATGCCATTGAAGGCAGTACCGCCTGGTACGCCGCAATGCGCGCGACCGACGCCGACAAAGAAAAAATCCGCCTTTGCTTTGAAGCCACCCAAAGCGATGACCCGGATCTAGCCTCGCAAGCCGATGTGCGTTTCCATCTGGCGATTGCCGAAGCCTCTCACAATGTGGTGCTGCTGCAAACCATGCGTGGGTTTTTCGACCTGCTGCAATCTTCCGTCATTCAAAGCCGCGAACGGATGTATCTGGTTCCACCGGTTTTTGCGAAGCTCACCGAACAACATTTAGCCATTCTCGACGCCATTACCACTGGCGATGCCGAAGGCGCGCGTCAGGCCATGATGGCGCACCTCGGTTTTGTCCACACCACGATTAAACGTTTTGATGAAGACCTGGCTCGTCAGGCGCGGAGAACCCGTCTGCCCGACGACCACACTGAACTTCCCAGGGAGAAAAAAGCATGATTATTTCCGCCGCGAGTGACTACCGCGCCGCTGCCCAGCGCATCCTGCCGCCGTTTTTGTTCCACTACATTGACGGCGGTGCGTACGCGGAGCATACCCTACGCCGCAACGTGGAAGATTTATCCGACGTGGCACTGCGCCAGCGTGTGCTGAAAAATATGTCCGATTTGAGCCTGGAAACCACGCTGTTCAAAGAGCAACTGTCGATGCCTGTCGCCCTGGCGCCGGTTGGCCTGTGTGGGATGTACGCCCGTCGCGGTGAAGTGCAGGCGGCAGCGGCTGCCGATGCGAAAGGGATCCCGTTTACGCTTTCTACCGTTTCCGTCTGCCCGATTGAAGAAGTCGCGCCGACCCTCAAGCGCCCAATGTGGTTCCAGCTATACGTGCTGCGCGACAGAGGTTTTATGCGCAACGCCCTGGAGCATGCCAAAGCCGCTGGTTGCTCAACGCTCGTTTTTACCGTCGATATGCCCACGCCAGGCGCACGTTACCGTGATGCGCACTCCGGCATGAGCGGCCCGAACGCCGCAATGCGCCGCTACTGGCAGGCGGTCACGCACCCGCAGTGGGCGTGGGACGTTGGTTTGAACGGTCGGCCACACGATTTGGGCAATATCTCCGCCTACCTCGGTAAACCAACCGGGCTGGAGGATTACATTGGCTGGCTGGCAAATAATTTCGATCCCTCTATTTCATGGAAAGACCTGGAGTGGATCCGTGAGTTTTGGGATGGCCCGATGGTGATCAAAGGGATCCTCGACCCGGAAGACGCGCGTGACGCGGTGCGCTTTGGCGCCGATGGGATCGTGGTTTCGAACCACGGTGGCAGACAGCTTGACGGCGTGCTCTCTTCCGCCCGCGCCTTACCGGCCATCGCGGACGCCGTAAAAGGCGATATCGCGATTCTGGCGGACAGCGGTATCCGTAACGGCCTCGACGTCGTGCGTATGATTGCGCTGGGCGCGGATAGCGTGCTGTTGGGCCGTGCTTACCTGTATGCGCTGGCGACCCACGGCCAGGCGGGTGTGGCAAATCTGCTGAACCTGATAGAAAAAGAGATGAAAGTGGCGATGACGCTTACAGGGGCAAAAACCATCAAGGAAATCAGCCGCGACTCTTTGGTACAGAGCGCCGATGTGACGCAGGTATTTAACGCGATTAAGCAGGGGAATGCGGCTTAGTCTGCGATGGTTTCCTCCTCTCGCTTTCAGGGAGAGAGTCGGGGTGAGGGTTTGCCCAAATTCTGCTATTCTGCCCTCCGCACTTAAGGGAGCAGTATGCTTAACATCGTTTTATTCGAACCAGAAATCCCACCAAACACCGGCAATATCATCCGTCTGTGTGCCAACACCGGCTTTCGTCTGCATATCATCGAGCCGATGGGCTTTGCCTGGGACGATAAGCGCCTGCGCCGCGCGGGGCTGGATTACCACGAGTTTACCGCCGTCACACGCTATGCCGATTACGCCGCGTTTATCGAGGCGGAACAGCCGCAGCGCCTGTTTGCTCTGACCACCAAAGGTACGCCCGCGCACAGCGCTGTAAGCTATCAAGACGGTGATTATTTGATGTTTGGCCCGGAAACCCGTGGCCTGCCTGCCAGCATTCTCGACGCTCTGCCGCCGGAGCAAAAAATTCGTATTCCGATGATGCCGGACAGCCGCAGCATGAACCTGTCAAACGCGGTGTCGGTGGTGGTGTATGAAGCGTGGCGACAACTGGGATACCCAGGAGCCGTATTGCGGTAAGCCGGATAACGACGTAAACGCCTTATCCGGCAGACGAGCGACGAATACACAACTACATCTTAAATGCCGTCGCCGTACTCAAAACCGTGGTTGATACCGTTGAAGTGCTGATCCATATCCATTGCCGGTTTATCCGACTCTGGCTTACCGACAATGCGCGCCGGGACACCGGCTACCGTGGTATGCGGAGGCACGGGCTGCAACACCACTGAGCCTGCGCCAATTTTCGCGCCGCGCCCCACTTCGATATTGCCGAGAATTTTAGCCCCCGCGCCAATCATCACGCCTTCGCGAATTTTCGGGTGACGGTCGCCGCTGGTTTTACCCGTACCGCCCAGCGTCACGGATTGCAGAATAGACACATCATCTTCAATCACCGCCGTTTCCCCCACCACAATACCTGTGGCGTGATCGAGCATGATCCCGCGACCGATTTTCGCCGCTGGGTGAATATCCACCTGGAACGATACTGATACCTGATTTTGCAGGAAAATCGCCAGCGCCCGACGCCCCTGCGCCCACAACCAGTGCCCGATGCGGTAGGCCTGCAGCGCATGGAACCCTTTCAGGTACAAAAGCGGGGTGGAATATTTATCAACCGCCGGGTCACGGGTGCGTACGGCTTGAATGTCGCAGGCAGCGGAGGCGATCATTTCAGGGTCGGCAGCATAGGCCTCTTCAACCACTTCACGAATGGCGATGGCAGGCATAATCGGCGATGCCAGTTTGTTGGCGAGCATGTAGCTTAACGCACTGCCGAGATTTTCATGCTTGAGTAGCGTTGCGTGGTAAAAACTGGCGAGCATCGGCTCACAGTCTGCCAGAGCCCTGGCTTCAGCTTTAATATTGTTCCAGACAATTTCCAGTTCTTCACACGACATTGCATACTCCAGACGTATTGGAACGATCGGCCAGTCTCTGCTAGCCGGATCGTCGGGATGACAAAGGTTTCCTGCGATTAGTTGCCGCTATGCTCATCCTTGCGAGCACGACCTAATAAAGTCAATGCTGCCTCGCGCGCGTTTTTTCCGCAATATAATACCTGATAAATTTCCTCGGTTATTGGCATTTCGACACCAACTCGATGCGCCAACTCGCGAACTTCTTTGGTATTACGGTAACCTTCGACCACCTGGCCAATTTTGTCCTGCGCTTCCTGCACCTGCGCCCCTTGCCCCAGCGCCATGCC
>JBOFJM010000418.1:0-3354 GCA_051656825.1 Kluyvera sp. | reverse complement strand
GGCGATAAAGATTACGTCGAATACGGCTTAGCCCCGGTTTTGGTTTGCGTGGCTCATCCAGGCTTGCCAGCACAATTTCCAGCACTCGCTCAGCCACATCGCGGTGACGCTGGGCAACCGCCAGCACCGGGCATTGCAGGAAATCGAGCAGCTCGTTGTCACCGAATGTGGCAATTGCCAGGTCGGTTGGCAGCTTGCCTTCACGGCGCAACGTCACATCCATCACCCCTTGCAGCAACGCAAATGAGGTGGTGAACAAGGCCTGCGGCATCGGATGCGTTTCCAGCCATTTCTCGAACAACTGCGCGGCAGCGTCGCGTTCATAGCTGTTGGCATACAAATAGTGAACTTCGCGTGGGTCGTCTTTCCAGGCGGTACGGAAGCCCTGCTCACGCAGATAGCTAACCGACAGCTCTGGCAGCGCACCAAGATAAAGCACTGTTTCGGCAGGAAATGTGCGCAACTCGGCAGCCAACATTTCCGCATCGTCTTGATCCGCCCCTACAACGCTGGTGAAGTGCTCTCGGTCAAGCGCACGGTCAAGCGCGACAATCGGGAAGGTGTCATTAGCCCAGCGTTGGTAGAAAGGATGTTCCGGCGGCAGCGAGGTTGAGACGATAATAGCATCCACCTGACGTTGCAGCAGGTGTTCAATGCAGCGCATTTCGTTATCCGGCTGATCTTCCGAACAGGCGATTAACAGCTGATACCCACGCTGGCGCGCCTGGCGTTCGAGGTAGTTCGCAATGCGCGTATAGCTGGTGTTTTCCAGGTCAGGGATCACTAACCCAATTGACCGTGTGCGTCCTGCACGCAGCCCAGCAGCTACCGCGTTAGGATGGTAGTTGTGCTCACGCACCACGGCCATCACTTTTTCGACAGTCTTGTCGCTTACGCGGTACTGCTTCGCTTTACCGTTAATCACATAGCTGGCGGTGGTTCGGGAAACACCGGCAAGCCGGGCGATCTCATCCAGTTTCACAATTGCCCCTTGCTTTATAAGTATAATCTGTAACATCTAAACGCAGAATGATCTCATCGGCAATAGCTTTTCTTCGCACTTCATGCTGGGTTCGCAAAAAAAAAGCCCGACGTCTTGCCGGGCTACGATAAAACGATGAGACTTCAGCTAACGCATTATCTTATCACCGCGCGACAGCCCGACCACACCGGATCGCGCGACTTCGACAATTCTGGCGACATCACGCAAAGAGGCGAGGAATGCATCCAGCTTGTCGCTGGTACCTGCCAACTGCACGGTATAGAGCGAGGGAGTGACGTCAATAATCTGCCCACGGAAGATCTCAGTGTTGCGTTTAACCTCGTCACGCCCATAACCGCTGGCCTGTACCTTCACCAGCATGATTTCACGCTCGACGTGCGCCCCCTGCCCTAGCTCGTTAACCCGCAGCACATCCACCAGTTTGTGCAACTGCTTTTCAATTTGCTCAATGGCCTTTTCATCGCCGACCGTTTGAATGGTCATACGCGAGAGCGTTGGGTCTTCGGTGGGCGCGACCGTCAGGCTTTCAATGTTGTAACCGCGTTGTGAGAACAGCCCAATCACGCGTGACAGCGCCCCAGACTCGTTTTCCAGTAATACTGATAGTATCCGGCGCATAATCAGGTTCTCTCCGTTTTGCTCAGCCACATCTCGTCCATTCCGCCGCCGCGAATCTGCATCGGATAGACGTGCTCGCAACCGTCAACGCACACATCGACGAATACCAAGCGGTTATTGCGCACATGCTCCAGCGCCTCCGCCAGCTTACTTTCAAGCTCCTCAGGGCGCGTAATGCGAATCCCTGCGTGACCGTAAGCCTCTGCCAGGCGGACAAAATCCGGTAGCGACTGCATGTAAGACTGCGAATGGCGGCCTGAATAAATCATGTCCTGCCACTGCTTCACCATGCCCAAATAGCCATTGTTCAAGTTGAGCACCAGTACAGGTAGTTCGTACTGCAACGCCGTTGATAATTCCTGGATATTCATCTGGATACTGCCATCGCCGGTTACACAGACCACGGTTTCATCCGGCAGCGCCATTTTCACGCCCAGTGCCGCAGGCAGGCCAAAGCCCATCGTGCCTAATCCACCAGAGTTTATCCAACGGCGAGGTTTGTCGAACGGATAGTACAGCGCAGCAAACATCTGGTGCTGGCCGACGTCAGAGGTGACATAAGCATCACCGTGGGTTAATTTCCAGATAGTTTCGACCACCGCCTGCGGTTTGATCTGCTCACTTTGATGGTCGTACTTCAAGCACTGGCGGCTACGCCACTGCTCAATTTGCTGCCACCAATCGCGAATGTCATCCAGCGGTTGGGCTGCAAGCTCTTGATCCACCAGCTCCAGCATTTGATCCAGCACCAGTCTGGCATCGCCGACGATCGGAATATCTGCCGGTACGGTTTTAGAGATCGACGTCGGATCAATATCAATATGTAGCACCGTGGCATCCGGGCAGTATTTCGCCAGATTATTGGTGGTGCGATCGTCAAAGCGCACCCCGACGGCGAAGATAACGTCAGCGTGATGCATCGTCATATTGGCTTCATAAGTGCCGTGCATCCCTAACATCCCCAGCGCCTGGCGATGGGTCGCCGGAAAGCCGCCTAACCCCATGAGTGAAGAGGCCACCGGCAAATTCAGTTTTTCAATAAGGCTGCGCAGTTGCTCATGACACTCAGCGTTCACCACGCCGCCACCAACGTAGACCACCGGTTTTTTCGCCGCGATAAGCGTTTGCAACGCGCGCTTAATTTGCCCTTTATGGCCGGTGGTTGTCGGGTTGTAAGAACGCATACTGACGGTATCCGGCCAGACATACGGCAGTTTTTTCGCAGGGCTAAGGATATCTTTCGGCAAATCCACCACCACCGGCCCCGGGCGACCACTGGCGGCAAGCCAGAACGCTTTTTTCAACACACTGGGGATGTCTTCCGTTTGCTTAACCAGAAAGCTGTGCTTCACTACCGGGCGCGAAACCCCCACCATGTCGCACTCCTGGAAGGCATCGTAGCCAATTAGCGATGTCGCCACCTGCCCTGAAAGCACCACCAGAGGAATGGAGTCCATATACGCCGTGGCAATTCCGGTAATGGCATTTGTCGCACCAGGGCCAGACGTTACCAGCACCACGCCCACTTCACCGGTCGCGCGCGCCAGGCCATCGGCCATATGCACCGCCGCCTGTTCATGACGTACCAGCACATGGTCAATCCCCCCTACCGTATGCAGCGCATCATAAATATCGAGCACCGCACCGCCAGGATAGCCAAACACCTGCTTCACGCCCTGATCGATTAACGATCGGACGACCATCTCGGCTCCAGACAACATCTCCATGACTTG
>JBOFJM010000417.1:0-4981 GCA_051656825.1 Kluyvera sp. | reverse complement strand
CGGTGACTTCTTTGCCGCCGTGGGTGTCCCAGGTATCACGGTTGTGACAATACAGGCAGCGCATCAGGCAGCCCTGGAAGAAGGTAATAAAGCGGATGCCTGGGCCATCAACGGTACCACAGGATTCAAAGGAGTGAATGCGACCAGTTACAGACATTGCAGTGTTATCTCCAGTTTTTCCCTGCGGTCAGCAGGGTGACGATTATGACTTCAGGTCGTCTTGAGTTTATTTTGCTTGTTAACCTGATTATAGAAGTTACTAGGCAAAATCGACTCGGAGAGAGTGGGGCAGTTATAAGAAAGGCCCCACTTACGTGGAGCCTTTATTGTACGCTTTTTAAATCGCGATTTCAGTCAAATCCATTACATGGACTGAGTGAAAGTACGGGTAATAACGTCCTGCTGCTGTTCTTTAGTCAGGGAGTTAAAACGTACTGCGTAGCCAGATACACGGATGGTCAGCTGCGGATATTTTTCCGGGTTTTCCATCGCGTCGAGCAGCATTTCGCGGTTCATTACGTTCACGTTCAGGTGCTGACCACCTTCAACGGAAGCTTCGTGATGGAAGTAACCATCCATCAGGCCAGCCAGGTTGGTTTTACGAACGTCGTCGTCTTTACCCAGTGCGTTTGGCACGATAGAGAAGGTGTAAGAGATACCATCTTTAGCGTAAGCAAACGGCAGTTTAGCAACGGAGGTCAGAGAGGCAACAGCACCTTTCTGGTCACGACCGTGCATTGGGTTAGCACCTGGACCGAATGGAGCGCCAGCGCGACGACCATCTGGGGTGTTACCGGTTTTCTTACCATACACAACGTTAGAAGTGATGGTCAGAACAGACTGAGTAGGGATAGCGTCGCGGTAAGTAGTCAGTTTCTGAATTTTCTTCATGAAACGTTCTACCAGGTCAACGGCCATGTCATCTACACGAGCGTCGTTGTTACCAAACTGCGGGTATTCGCCTTCGATTTCGAAGTCGATAGCCAGACCGTCTTCGTCACGAATTGGTTTAACTTTCGCATATTTGATTGCAGACAGGGAGTCAGCAGCAACGGACAGACCTGCGATACCACACGCCATGGTGCGGATAACGTCACGGTCGTGCAGAGCCATCAGAGACGCTTCGTAGCTGTATTTGTCATGCATGTAGTGGATGACGTTCAGTGCGGTGACGTACTGTTTAGCCAGCCAATCCATAAAGTGGTCCATACGTTCCATGACTTCGTCATAGTTCAGAACGTCACCTTTGATTGGTTCAGATTTAGGACCAACCTGCATTTTCAGTTTTTCATCAACGCCGCCGTTGATTGCGTACAGCATGGTTTTCGCCAGGTTAGCACGCGCACCGAAGAACTGCATTTGTTTACCAACGATCATTGGGCTTACGCAGCAAGCGATAGCGTAGTCATCGTTGTTGAAGTCTGGACGCATCAGGTCATCGTTCTCATATTGCAGAGAAGATGTATCGATGGATACTTTCGCTGCGAATTTTTTGAACGGCAGAGGCAGTTTTTCAGACCACAGGATGGTGATGTTCGGTTCCGGAGAAGGACCCATGGTGTACAGGGTGTTCAGGAAACGGAAGCTGTTTTTGGTAACCAGAGTACGGCCATCAACGCCCATACCACCGACGGATTCAGTTGCCCAAATTGGGTCACCAGAGAACAGTTCATCATACTCAGGGGTACGCAGGAAGCGAACCATACGCAGTTTCATGACCAGGTGGTCGATCATTTCCTGAGCTTCTTTCTCAGTGATTTTGCCTGCTTTCAGGTCACGTTCGATGTAGATATCCAGGAAGCTGGAGGTACGACCGAAGGACATTGCAGCGCCGTTCTGAGATTTAACAGCGGCCAGGTAGCCGAAGTAAGTCCACTGAATAGCTTCCTGAGCGTTAGTAGCCGGACCAGAGATGTCGTAGCCGTATTTAGCAGCCATCTCTTTGATCTGACCCAGCGCACGGTGCTGTTCAGAGATTTCTTCACGCAGACGGATAGTCGCTTCCAGGTTCACACCGTTTTCCAGGTCAGACTGGAGGGAGGTGAACTGAGCGAATTTGTCTTTCATCAGGTAGTCGATACCGTAAACGGCGATACGACGGTAGTCACCGATGATACGACCACGACCGTACGCATCTGGCAGACCAGTCAGGACGCCAGATTTACGGCAACGCAGGATGTCTGGAGTGTAAACGTCGAACACACCCTGGTTGTGAGTTTTACGGTACTCGGTGAAGATTTTTTTGATCATTGGGTCCAGCTCGCGATCATACGCTTTGCAAGAACCTTCGATCATTTTGATGCCGCCGAACGGAATCAGAGCACGTTTCAGTGGCGCTTCAGTTTGCAGACCAACAATTTTTTCCAGCGCTTTGTTGATGTAGCCAGCGTCGTGGGAAGTGATGGTAGAAGCAACGGAGGTGTCAAAGTCAACTGGCGCGTGAGTGCGGTTTTCCAGTTTAACGCCTTCCATAACGTTGTCCCACAGAGCGGTGGTCGCGTCAGTAGCGCCAGCCAGGAAGGACTCGTCACCCTCGTATGGAGTGTAGTTTTTCTGAATGAAGTCACGTACGTTTACTTCATTCTGCCAATCACCTTTTGCAAAACCTTCCCAGGCTGTGGCTAACTTTTCATTAAGCTCGGACATTTAACACCTACCTTCTTAAGTGGACTTTTATTTACTGCCTGGAGCAACCATCAATGACGGTCGCCGCCACGCAGATAAATGACCCAGTATGTCAACCCAACCAACAAACCACCGCCGATAATGTTCCCGATAGTGACCGGAATCAGGTTATCAGTGATGAAGTGCATCACGGTTAGGTGAGAGAAATTTTCCGGAGAAGAACCAACAGCGGTCCAGAATTCCGGGCTAGCAAAATCGCGTATTACGATACCCATCGGGATCATAAACATGTTTGCGATACTGTGCTCAAAGCCGCTGGCGACGAACATGGCAACCGGTAAAACCATAATCATGGCTTTATCCATCAGGCTACGGCCAGAGTAGCTCATCCAAACGGCGAGGCAGACCATCAGGTTTGCCAGAATGCCGAGTGCGACGGCTTCGATAAATGTGTGGTGAACTTTGTGGTCGGCGGTTTGCAGGACATTAAGACCCCATCCGCCATTCGCGGTCATATACTCGCCGGAAAGCCACATCAGTAATACAAAAAGCAGACAACCAACCAAGTTACCCACGTAGACGTTTAACCAGTTTTTTGCCAACTGACCCCAGGTGATTCGGCCGCTTGCTTTAGCGACAACGATCAGCACGGTAGATGTGAACAGGTCAGCGCCGCAGATAACGCAGAGAATTAAGCCCAGTGAGAAGCAGATACCGCCAATCAGTTTCGCGATGCCGAACGGCATTCCTGCGGTACCTGTGGTGGCAGTAATGTAGAAAACAAAAGCAATCGAAATGAAGACGCCCGCAGTAATCGCCAGATAAAAGGTTTTCAGCGGATGCTTAGTTGCTTTATAGACACCCGCTTCTTCGGCAACTTTAGCCATTGCAGCAGGAAGGAGTAGATCAAAAGGGTTGTCAGCTTTCACACTAACTCTCTCTTTTTATTTAATCGGCGACGAGATACTAACAAAGCATTATAGATGAGAATTTGATATAGATCATATCTCGCCTGGCTTATAGGCCTGCAAATAGAATGGTTTTTCAACAATTGCAGGGTAACTTTATGAATTACATAGTAAAAATAATTTTTAATATTTGCAAGTTAAGTTGATTTTTTTCTTTTCCCTTCATTTTACTGGTTAATTAAAATGGAGTAATGATCGGGTAAATTAACAATAAAAGTAAGCTACCAATTATTGTGTTTACTTATCTTTAACTTTATTTTCACACTTTGATGAATCGAAGCGTGAAAATAAAAAAAAGGGCCAACAAGTGGCCCTGTAATATAGCGTAGAGCGTCGCTTTAAGCCTACTTTTTCTACGGATTAATCCTATTTTGCCCAGAATGCGGCTTTCGCACGCTGCAATTTTTCATAGGCTTTCAGCAGCGACTGATGCGATGGGAAGGCATCGAGGGAACCGTCAACCGGCTGGAGACCATAAAACGCCTCTTCGCCGCTCAGCGCCGCGCTGGCAGCTTCTACGGCTTCAGCACCATACATCCGTACAAAAGCGTTGAGGTATTGCAGCGGTTCACGATCTTCTTCCTGAGACAGCAGCAGCAGCGTTTGCAGGCAACGATAGTAATTAGCACGCTCTGGGCTAAACACCGAGGCGTTAAATTCCATCGTCCATTCTGTCCAGATAAGCGCCTGTTCAAGGTCGCCACCTGCCAGTGCCAGCATCGCTTTCAGTTCGCCGATACGCAGGGTATACCAACCGTTATTAGAACCGGTCGCCAGACCCAGCAACTCACGTACGCGGGTAAAATCGTCCAGACCTTCATCATCCATCTGTTCAATCAGATTCAGGTACTCTTCTTTTTCCCACTCGCTGCCCGGCAGAGACAGAATCGTCTCACGCAGATGGCTACCCATGTTGTTATTAGCCAGCCACAGATCTTCAGCCGGATAAATATCGGACATCCCTGGAACAATAATGCGGCAAGCGTACACGCTAAGATGCTCATAATCCGCGATGTACACTTCTTTATCTTCTTCTTTGAAGATGGCCATCAGGGTGGTGAACTCTTCGTCGGTCGTACCGGAGAAGTTCCAGTCAACGAACGGATAGTCGGCGTCCTGCTTGAACATATCCCAGGAGATCAAACCGCTGGAATCAATGAAGTGCGTTTCGAGGTTGGTGTGCTCGGCCACTTCTTCATCGTCGAAGGTTGGTGGAGTGAACACATCGAGATCTTTCAGGCCACGGCCTTGCAGCAGCTCGGTCACCGTACGTTCCAGCGCAACACCGAAGTCTGGATGCGCGCCGAAAGAGGCGAAGCACGTCCCGTTTTGTGGGTTGAACAGTACGACACAGATAACCGGATATTTACCGCCCAGAGAGCCATCGT
>JBOFJM010000416.1:0-1702 GCA_051656825.1 Kluyvera sp. | reverse complement strand
CAGGGGCGTGAACATCATCTGCATATTATCCTCACCTTCCGCGAACATGAACCAGGGCGCTATCGTGGACGCCGCTACCGTGGTTTATCAGATTGTTGGTCGCTGTGTGATGACGGTTATCAGCGTATTTTTTACCGTCTGGAAGGTGAACTCGCCGCCGACGGTAGTGTGCTGACGCTGCGCAGTTTTATCGACCGCGATGGGCAGGCGCTTGAGCTGGATGATATTGATAGCAAAGCGCGTGAGCTTATCCGCCTGATGCCGGTGCTGCGTTTGCGCGATGCCCGCTTTATGCGCCGCATCCGCAATGGCACGGTGCCGAATGTGCCTGATGTCGAAATTACCGCTCGCCAGTTGGATTATCTTTCCCGTGAATTAGTCACCAGCCCGCAGAATTTAAGCGATGGGCAAATTCGTGAAGGCTTATCGGCAATGGGGCAACTGCTGGAACACTACTTTTCTGAGCAGGGTTCTGGCCCGGCAATCCAACGTTTAATGCGCCGCCGCTCGCACGATGAACAGCGAAGCTGGCGGTATCTGGATTTAATCAACCGCGTGATTGATAAGCCGGGGGCGCGTAACCATCGGGTTATTTTGCTGGGGATGTTCGCCACGCTATTACAAGCTAAAGGCACGGTCAGGCTGGATAAAGACGCGCGCCCGCTGCTGTTGGTTGAAGACCCGGAAACGCGCCTGCACCCGATAATGCTCTCCGTTGCCTGGAGCCTGTTAAATCTGCTGCCCTTGCAGCGTATTGCGACGACGAACTCCGGCGAGTTGCTGTCGCTAACGCCGATGCAGAATGTCTGTCGATTGGTGCGCGAATCATCTCGCGTGTCGGCCTGGCGTTTGGGGCCGGAAGGGATGAACGCCGAAGACAGCCGCCGTATCTCTTTCCATATTCGCTTTAATCGCGCGTCTTCGCTGTTTGCCCGCTGCTGGCTGCTAGTGGAAGGCGAAACTGAAACCTGGGTTATTAACGAACTGGCGCGCCAGTGCGGTCACCATTTTGATGCTGAAGGGATAAAGGTGATTGAATTTGCGCAGTCAGGCTTAAAACCGCTGATTAAATTTGCCCGCCGAATGGGCATTGAGTGGCATGTTTTGGTCGATGGCGATGAAGCGGGGAAAAAATATGCGGCTACCGTGCGCGGCTTGCTGAATAACAACCAGGAGCTGGAGCATCATCATCTGACCACGCTACCGGCGCTGGATATGGAACACTTTATGTATAAGCAGGGGTTTTCTAATGTGTATCACCGCGTGGCGCAACTGCCGGAAAATATCCCGATGAACATGCGGCGCGTGATAACCAAAGCGATTCACCGTTCTTCAAAACCGGATTTAGCGATTGAGGTGGCGATGGAAGCTGGGCGGCGGGGAATTGAAGCCGTGCCGCCGCTGCTGAAAAAGATGTTTTCCCGCGTCGTCTGGCTGGCGCGCGGGAAAGCGGATTAACGCTGGATGTTGTCAATAATCTGCTGCTGGAGCGCATCCAGCAGCGTGTAACGGCGGCGATATTCAGCGCGCTTCTTACTGGCGATTTCTTCCATCGTTTTACGCGGTAATGCCAGCGGCAGCACGTAGTCGCTCTCGGCATCAACCGTAGCCCCCAGAGACTCCCAGAAGCTGTTGTAGTCTGCGTGCAGTTTGTCACGTTTTTTGCGGCGATAGCGCACACTGCGATAAATGTGCGTTTCAT
>JBOFJM010000415.1:0-2538 GCA_051656825.1 Kluyvera sp. | reverse complement strand
ATCAGGCGATGGCAGCCACCGTGCCGGATGGCGGCGTAAACGCCTTATCCGGCCTACAGAACCGCGCGCTATCAGGCAACGCGCGGCGCGGTGGTTTACACCGCCGCGATAATCTTAATTTCGACTTTGTAACGCGGGTTCATCAATTTTGCCTGCACCGTGCAGCGCACTGGCGCATGGCCCGCAACCACCCACGCATCCCACGCTTTATTCATCGCTGCAAAATCATCGCCATCGGCGAGGAAAATGGTCGCATCAAGAATACGCGACTTGTCGCTACCCTGTTTTTCCAGCACGGCGTCAATTTGCGCGAGGGTGTTTGCCGTCTGCTCAAAGGCATCGGCGTCCAGATTTTCCGGCACACCGGTGTAATACAACGTGTGGTTATGAATCACCACGTCAGACCAACGGGCTTCGGCATCAATACGTACAATGGTCATTTCAATTTCCTTATGTCAATCACGTAAACGCGCTAAGACTGCCACAATGTCGGCGCGGCGTCACGACTTCGGCTAGCATAAGCGGGGTTGGCCTGACATAATCACTGGGAATTTTTCCAGGGGGTAACGTGACGGACGATTTTGCAGCAGACGGCCAACTAGCGCAGGCGATAACCGGCTTTAAACCGCGTGAACCGCAACGCCAGATGGCACATGCCGTCGTGAAAGCGATTGACGAAGGCCAACCGCTGGTGGTGGAAGCCGGTACAGGTACGGGTAAAACCTATGCCTACCTTGCGCCTGCACTGCGTGCGGGTAAAAAAGTGATTATCTCAACCGGCTCCAAAGCATTGCAGGATCAGCTCTACAGCCGCGACTTACCGACCGTCGCCACCGCATTAGGCTATACCGGCAAACTGGCGCTGCTAAAAGGGCGCTCGAACTACCTGTGTATAGAGCGCTTAGAGCAACAAGCGCTGGCAGGCGGCGACCTACCGGTGAACACGCTAAGCGACGTTATCCTGCTGCGCAGTTGGGCGAACCACACGATTGATGGCGATATCAGCACCTGTGCCAGCGTAACGGAAGACTCGCAGGCCTGGCCGCTCGTGACCAGCACCAACGACAACTGTCTTGGCAGCGACTGCCCGCAGTATCAGGACTGCTTTGTGGTTAAGGCGCGCAAAAAAGCGATGGATGCTGATGTCGTGGTGGTTAACCATCACCTGTTTCTGGCCGATATGGTGGTTAAAGAGAGTGGTTTCGGTGAGTTAATTCCCGAAGCTGACGTGATGATCTTCGACGAAGCGCACCAACTCCCGGACATCGCCAGCCAATATTTCGGCCAGTCGCTCTCCAGCCGCCAACTGCTGGATCTCGCCAAAGATGTCACCATTGCTTACCGCACGGAAGTGAAAGACACCCAGCAACTACAAAAATGCGCCGACCGCCTGGCCCAGGCGACGCAGGATTTCCGCCTACAGGTTGGTGATCCCGGCTATCGCGGTAATTTACGCGAACTGTTGGCGGATAACGCCGTCCAGCGCGCGCTGCTGCTGTTAGATGATGCGCTAGAGCTGTGTTACGACGTGGCAAAACTGTCTCTCGGCCGCTCGGCGCTGCTGGACGCCGCGTTTGAACGCGCCACGCTGTACCGCGCCCGCCTCAAACGGCTGAAAGAAATTAACAAACCGGGCTACAGCTACTGGTATGAATGCAACTCTCGCCACTTCACGCTGGCGCTTACGCCGCTGACGGTGGCCGATAAATTCAAAGAAGTGATGGCTCAGAAGCCGGGGAGCTGGATTTTCACCTCCGCAACGCTGTCGGTGAATGACGACTTGCACCACTTCACCGAACGGCTCGGCATTGAATCGGCGCAATCATTGCTGCTGCCCAGCCCGTTTGATTACGCCACCCAGGCGCTACTGTGTGTGCCGCGAAACCTGCCGTTACCCAACCAGCCTGGCGCGGCGCGCCATTTGGCGGCGATGTTAAAACCGCTGATTGAGGCGAACAACGGGCGTTGCTTTATGCTGTGCACCTCGCACGCCATGATGCGCGACCTGGCAGAGCAGTTCCGCGCCACCATGACGTTGCCGGTGCTGTTGCAGGGGGAAACCAGCAAAGGCCAACTGCTACAGCAGTTTGTCAGTGCGGGTAACGCTTTGCTGGTGGCGACCAGCAGTTTTTGGGAAGGGGTGGACGTGCGTGGCGATACGCTGTCATTGGTGATTATCGACAAACTGCCGTTTACCTCGCCGGATGACCCGCTGCTAAAAGCGCGGATGGAAGATTGCCGTCTGCGCGGCGGTGACCCGTTCGAAGAGGTGCAGCTACCGGATGCGGTTATTACCCTCAAACAGGGCGTGGGCCGACTGATTCGTGACGTTGACGATCGCGGGGTGTTGGTTATCTGCGACAACCGCCTGGTGATGCGGCCTTACGGCGCAACATTCCTCTCCAGCCTGCCACCCGCGCCGCGTACCCGCGACATTCGCCGTGCGGTTCGCTTTTTGGCCGTGCCAACAGCGCGGTAATACGTGACAAAGTGTGATAAGATGCGCGCCATTTTGTTGACCCGTAACTGCGAGAGCGC
>JBOFJM010000414.1:0-1791 GCA_051656825.1 Kluyvera sp. | reverse complement strand
TGTTGAACTTCCACCCGGGTAGCCATCTGCTACAGATTGACGAAGACAAATGCCTGGCACTGATAGCGGAATCCATCAACATCGCGCTGGCACAAACGGAAGGCGTTACGGCGGTTATTGAGAACACCGCCGGGCAAGGCAGCAACCTCGGCTTCAAGTTTGAACATCTGGCGGCAATTATCGACGGCGTAGAGGATAAATCCCGCGTTGGCGTCTGTATCGACACCTGCCACGCGTTTGCCGCCGGTTATGACCTGCGCACCACCGAAGCCTGCACGAAAACCTTCGCTGAATTTGAGCGTATTGTCGGTTTTAACTACCTGCGCGGGATGCACCTTAACGATGCCAAAAGTGCCTTCGGCAGCCGCGTTGACCGTCACCAAAGTTTGGGTGAAGGCAATATTGGCCACGATGCATTCCGTTGGATTATGCAAGACGACCGTTTCGACGGTATCCCGCTGGTACTGGAAACCACTAACCCTGATATCTGGGCAGAAGAAATTGCCTGGCTGAAAGCACAGCAGACTGAAAAGGCGGTTGCGTAATCATGAACGACAGGGAAAAACAGATACTCAAAATCCTGCGTCGCAACCCGCTCATTCAGCAAAACGAAATTGCGGACATTTTGCAGATCAGCCGCTCACGCGTCGCCGCCCATATTATGGATCTGATGCGCAAAGGGATGATCAAAGGTAAAGGTTATATTCTTACCGAGCAGGATTATTGTGTTGTCGTTGGGGCTATCAATATGGATATTCGCGGCGTGGCAGATATTCATTATCCGCAGGCCGCCTCTCACCCTGGCAGTATTCTCTGTTCCGCAGGCGGCGTCGGGCGCAACATTGCGCATAATCTGGCGCTGCTTGGTCGCGATGTGCATCTGATTTCTGCCGTCGGCAGCGATTTTTACGGTGAAACGCTACTGGAGCAAACCCGCCAGGCCGGAGTTAATGTGTCGAGCTGTATTCGTCTGCACGGGCATAACACCTCGACCTATCTCTCGATTGCGAATCAGCAAGAAGATACGGTGCTGGCGATTAACGATACTCATATTCTGCAACAGCTGACGCCACAGTTATTGAACGGTTCACGCGATTTAATTCGCCACTCCGGCGTGGTGCTGGCGGACTGTAACCTGACGCCAGAAGCCATTGAGTGGGTCTTTACGATTGCAGATGATATCCCGGTCTTTATTGATACCGTTTCTGAATTTAAAGCGGGCAAAATTAAGACCTGGTACTCCCGCATTCATACGCTAAAGCCGACGCAAAAAGAGCTGGAGATCCTGTGGGGGCAGCCTATCACGTCGGATGCTGAACGCACTCAGGCGGTGAATGACCTGCATCAGCAAGGCATTCAGCAGATTTTTGTCTGTCTGGAAGATGAGTCGGTCTTTTGCAGCCAGAAAGGCGGCGAGCAGTTCTTACTCACGCCCCCCGCGCACCCGGTCATCGACCGTTTTGGAGCCGATGACGGCTTTATGGCGGGGCTGATTTACAGTTTTCTGGAGGGAAGCGATTTCCGCGATAGCGCGAACTTCGCGATGGCCTGCGCGGCATTATCACGCGCCAGCGTCAGCATTAACAACCCGACGCTTTCCGCAGATAACGCGCTGTATTTGCTCCAGCACAGTTGCTGATGGCGTAAAAAACGACGCTATCCGGCTAATGTTGGTCAGTTAAGGGGCGTTCTACTTTTAGTATCGCCGCCCATGTCAGTGCGGTCTTTGAATGAATAGCAACAACCAGAGTGGCTGAAACCGATGAGTCCCCGATGGAAATCGGCGAGCCG
>JBOFJM010000413.1:0-4135 GCA_051656825.1 Kluyvera sp. | reverse complement strand
TGGACTTATGCAGTGGGCAGTATCAGCGGGCGCGAAGAAGACAAATTCAATGCCTATGGTATTCCGGTGGTCAATGGCCCGGTGTTAGGTTTACCGTTGATTGAGGAGAAATGCCTGGCGTGGATGGAGTGCCGATTATTACCGGCTACCGCCGCTCAAACGCAGTACGACACCCTGTTTGGCGAGGTGGTATCTGCCGCAGCAGATGAACAAGCGTTCGTCGCTGGTCGCTGGCAATTCGACGACGATAAGCGCAATACGCTGCATCATCTCGGCGCAGGGACGTTTGTCGCCAGCGGTAAATCGATTCGCGCCAATATGCCTGAATCGTAATAGGGATAACCGCCGGGCGCGCGTGAGCGCAACCCGGCGATACCCGACTTACATGCTGTAGCCCGGTTTTTTAATCAGCGTTTCCATCTGCGGGGCGATTTCGCTATCCCAGACTTGCTGCCAGTCGCTCTGCTCGACCTGGTTAAGCGCAATGCTCACCGAGCGCTCTTTGGTATCAAGGTGACGAATCAGCACTTCGGTTATCTCTGCCGCCAGGGCAGTTTTTTGCTCATCGTTCAGATCGCGGGGAAAACATTTAATATCAACGTGTGGCATCGGCAGGACTCCTTATTATTGGAATGAATAACCTACCATAGCGTGGCGCAAGCAGTTGTCCTTTTATGCGCTAAAACAGCGGCTTGCTTAATATTTTTGCAACGTTTGGTTCTGCCTGATAGCGCTGCGCTTATCAGGCCTACGTGGGTTTGTAGGCCAATATTTGGTGCGCCACTGCCCGTCTGCCATTACACTGAAAATCATGAGCCGGATTCATCAATGGTTTTCCTTTTATGCTTAAAGACAATATCAACGATCTGATCTCTTTCATGGTGGTCGCTCGCGAGCGTAGTTTTACCCGTGCGGCGGCGCAGCTTGGCGTGTCGCAGTCGGCGCTTAGCCACGCGATGCGCAATCTCGAAAGCCGTCTGGATGTGCGCCTGTTAACCCGCACCACGCGCAGCGTGGCGCCAACAGAAGCAGGTGAAAAGCTGTTCCAACGCCTTAGCCCGCATTTGCAGGAAATTGAGTCTGAAATTGCCGCACTGCGGGATACGCGCGACAAACCAGCGGGCAATATTCGCCTGACGGCGGGCGAACATGCAATGAACACGGTTATCTGGCCGCGCATCAAACCGTTTATGCAAAACTACCCGGATATCAACATTGAAGTGACCGTCGATAACGGCCTCACCGATATTGTCGATGCGCGGTTAGATGCTGGCGTGCGGCTGGGTGAACAAGTGGCGCGCGATATGGTTGCGGTGCGCATCGGCCCAGATATGCGCATGGTCGTGGTGGCATCGCCGGATTATCTGGCAGCCCACGGCACACCGGAAACACCGCATGATTTACAGCAACATCGCTGTATTAACATGCGGTTACCGACCCGAGGCGGGCTGTATGCGTGGGAGTTTGAACGCAACGGCGAGCCTCTGCGCGTACGGGTTGAGGGGCAGTTAATTTTGAACTGTCTGCCCCAGCGTATCGATGCCGCAGAAGCGGGGCTGGGGCTGGCGTATGTGCCGGAAGATACCGTGACTGATGCCATCGCCGATGGGCGTTTACAGCGCGTGTTAAGCGACTGGTGCGTGCCGTTTCCCGGCTATTATCTTTACTACCCAAGCCGCCGCCAGCACACGACGGCGTTTGCGTTGCTGGTCGAGGCGCTGCGCCACTCCGCCGTTAAGTAGCCGATTTCGGGCGCAGGTTTTCATCAAACTCCAGCCGCTTTCTGTTCGGCTCCGCTTCCGTCAGCGGCGTCACCTCAGAAAGCGAGTTCTGGCAACGCTCTACCAGCACCTGATACTCGCGAGTGCCCTGCTTTTTCCACGCTAATTCTTGCTCGGTTAAGGCGCGTATCGCTTTCGCTGGGCTGCCGACAATCAGATAATTGGCGGGCATTTCAGCGCGGGCTTTAACAAAAGCCGACGCCCCGACAATGCTGTTTTCACCAATGGTTGCGCCGTCAATAATCACTGCGCTCATACCCACCAATGCGTTGCGGCCAATCACGCAGCCGTGCAGAATCGCCCCGTGGCCGATGTGCCCATCCTCCTCCACCACCGTATCCTGGCCGGGAAAACCGTGCATCACGCAGTTATCCTGGATATTCGCGCCATCTTTTACCACGATGCGCCCAAAGTCGCCGCGCAGGCTGGCATTAGGGCCAACGTAAACCCCTTTGCCGAGGGTCACATCGCCAATCAGTACTGCCGTGGGGTGCACATAGCTTTCTGTCGGGACAACGGGAATCATCCCATCCATCTGATAAATAGGCATCTTTTCTCCTGTTACGTTTCGGCTAATCCACCAAAACGTTGATAATAGAGCGGCCCCGGCGCGGGCAATTCGCCCACTGAACTTTCGCCTTTTTCGCTGACGAAAATCTGCGCGCCGGGAGCAACGCGTTGATAAATATTGATACACAGCTGACGCGCCGTTTGCCCCAGCCAGTGCGCTGGCAGCAGTTCTTCCGGCAACAGCGGGTCTTTCAGCACCACGCGGCGGTAGAAGTGGATCAACAACAGGCGAATCTGGAAACAGCGCTCTGGCGTTAAGTCATCCGGCGCGGCGTCGCGCAGCAGCGGTAGTAGCGGGCGGAACAGAGTGATAAACGCCTCATACATCTCGTTCTGTTCAGTCAGATGCCAGCACTCCTCTACCCGTTCACGCAGTGCCGCACGAGACAGCGCCAGCGGCGAATGGGCTTCGAAAAAGATGACGTTGTCCGCAACGCCCGCTTCGTGCAGCAGCGATTGTACATCCGCCAGTTTTTGCGACGGCGAGGCCAAAAGGCTTGGCGCAAGGACGCCAAACCCTTGCCAGATAAGTTGTTTTTTTACTTCTGCCAGCGTGTGTTTTTCTAAACCTTCCGATAACAGCAGCAGCCAGGTGCCGTCCCATTCAGGCGCTGAAGCACGATAGATTTTGCTCTCCGCGCGACGAGTTAAACGCAACCCTTTGTCGCTGAGACGGTAGAAACTGCGGCGGCCAATGCGCACCACGTCCAGCCACTCTTCTTTATTAAGACGGAACAGCGCAGTACGCACAAAGCGTTCGCCAAAGCCCAGCCCGTCGAGCAGCGCCGCGACGCTACCGAGCCACACTTCACCGCCGCGCTGAGATAAACAGTCACCATACAGTGAGGCAATCAGTGACGTGCCGCTAATCGGCATCGCCGTCACCGCCTGCTGGATAAAGCTATCAAGTTTGTCCATATGATTCATTCTGTTGTTATTTATATCCTTTTTGAATCATAGCACAGGAATAATTCTGCGATATGGCAACGCGCCACCCCGCCTGATGGCGCTACGCTTATCAGGCCTACAATCTGCGCTTATCAGGCCTACGTGGGTTTGTAGGCCGGATAAGGCAACGCCGCCATCCGGCATGGTGGCACGGCGGTTAACCGTTGGCTGCCGCTTTACGCAGGTCAAACACGCGGCACGCTTTGCCTTCTGAGCGCGGGATACTGCCGCAGTTGACGATGCTGATATTGGTCGAAATCCCAACCATCGACTTAATACGGTGACGCAAATGATGGCAGATTTGGCAGCGCTGTTCGTGGCTCAGCGTTAAGCTACTCTCTTTTAACTCCACGCGAATCGACAGTGAATCAAGATGCCCACGGCGATCGACTTCCAGCTGATAATGCGGAGCCAGATGTTCGATTTTAAGGATCTCTTCTTCCACCTGTGACGGGAACACATTCACCCCGCGAATAATCAGCATATCGTCGCTGCGACCGCTAATTCTGTCCATCCGGCGCATCGTGCGTGCCGTACAAGGCAGCAGGCGCGTCAGATCGCGGGTGCGGTAGCGGATCACCGGCAGCGCTTCTTTGGTCAGCGTGGTGAACAGCAGCTCACCGTGTTCACCGTCAGCCAGCGGCGTACCGTCTTCCGGGTTAACCACTTCCGGGAAGAAATGGTCTTCCCAAATGGTTGGGCCGTCGGCAGTTTCAAGGCATTCCATCGCTACGCCCGGCCCCATCACTTCCGACAAGCCGTAAATATCCAGCGCGGTAATGCCCAGGCGGCGTTCAATTTCGGCGCGCATTCCGGTCGTCCACGGCTCCGCGCCA
>JBOFJM010000412.1:0-1899 GCA_051656825.1 Kluyvera sp. | reverse complement strand
TAATCAAAGCCCCTAACTGTGGCGCGGTTAACCAATTTTCCATTAGCAGAATACCAAGCTGTTCCTGCAATGATGCCAGATCGCGCTGGCGGATATGCTTAAACAGCAGTTCCAGCATCGCCATGCGTTGGTGCGTCATGATTTCTTCATCCGGCATCACAGTAATATCAACCAGCGGAAAATCATGGCTATAGAGCATTGTCGCCAGCTCCGGGTCGGCGAATAGCTCCAGCCAATTCAGACGGTAAGGCCAGGGGCTTACGCTGCCGTGATAGAACAATAGAGGAATGACCAGCGGTAGCTCATCGTGCCCGGCATCCAGATGCTGTTGCATTGCGGCGATGGCGTAACGCATCAGGCGAAACGCCATTAACTTATCCGGCGTACTTTGGTGTTCAATGAGCACGTAAATATAGCCAGGCCCGGCACGGGTTTGCAGTGAATAGAGGATGTCGGAGTAGCTGGCGCGGAGGTTTTCCTCAATAAAACTGCCGGACGTGAGTTGGAGTGTTTCCAACCGACAGCGCGCTAAAAACACGGCGGGAAGATGAGCCTGTAGAAAATCGCAGGCGATCGCTTTATGGCGTAAAAATTGTTTAAAAATGGCGTCGTGTGGGGTCGCCGAGAAGATTTTCATGATGTTCCATCACCGTGCGGCTAACGTTGTGGACGCAATCTGCCACAACGTAAAATGAATGCGCAGGGGAGATGGTGCGTTTTACGAGGTGTCTTCCACGTTTTTTAACTTGTTAACATAATCTTGCCGTACGATATCCAGCGCGCTTAGCACAACGTCTGGTGCTATCTGGTGGCTTTCCAGCAGCATAATGAGGTCAACCGCCAGTTTGACGTCATCCGGGGCATTTTCCAGCGACATAACTTCTCCTTTATCAGCGCGTCATGCGCGCCAGTATGCGTTCAATTTCCTGTAATGCCTGGCGACAGCGCGTGATGCGGCCATCAAAGGCGGTAATTTCGCGCGCCAAACGTTGCTGCGCGTCAAGCGTGGTTGCCTGCTGATACTGCTGCTGACGCTGTTGTTTCATCTCCAACAAGCGGCGTTCAAACTCCTGGGTTTCCAGCCGTTTACGCTGCCAGCGGCGAACCCCCGGCGAAGCGTTGTCCCAAACGCGCAGCGACCAGGCTTCGCTTTCGCGGTTAATGGCCTCAATCTGTGCTGCCAGACGTTCTGCAAGCCAGGCCACCTGCGGCAGTTGCTGTTGCTCAACAGCGTGCTTTAGCTCCTCAAAATGGGCGTGCGCTTCGTCGAGATAAGCCTGCATTTGCGTGCTGTGCGTTTTGAATAGCTGACGGTCAAATCGCGCGCTCAGAGTCGCGTGCGCGGCAAGCGGCGCAATGCGTTGCTGAAGGCGCTGTAGCTGTTGTTCCAGCGTTTGTAAAAGCAATGCCGTTTTCACACGATTCTCCATTTTAATCTTATCGGCTATGCTACAGTAGCAGGCTCATTTGATAACAGTTCTCATTATGCAGCGCACTATTCTAATCATTATAGGCTGGTTGGCGGTAGCCCTTGGAACTCTCGGTGTGGTGTTGCCGTTGCTGCCGACGACACCGTTTATTTTGCTCGCGGCCTGGTGCTTTGCGCGATCGTCTCCTCGCTTCCATCAATGGCTGCTTTATCGCTCCTGGTTTGGCGGTTATCTGCGTCACTGGCAGCGTTATCGGGCGATGCCGCCGGGGGCAAAACCACGCGCAATCGCGCTGATTATCCTGACTTTTAGCATTTCACTATGGCTGGTCAATATGCTTTGGGTTCGTCTGCTGCTGCTGACTATTCTCGGCGGGTTGTTGTTTTTCCTCTGGCGAATTCCCGTGGTTGATGCAGAACAACAAAAGTCATGAAGCGCACTAATGGTATTGCAATTCCACGAGCTAGCC
>JBOFJM010000411.1:0-3338 GCA_051656825.1 Kluyvera sp. | reverse complement strand
CCATCACGAAGAATATGTCGACATGTGCCGTGGTCCGCACGTGCCGAATATGCGTTTCTGCCACTATTTCAAACTGATGAAAACTGCCGGTGCATACTGGCGTGGTGACAGCAACAACAAGATGTTGCAGCGTATCTATGGTACTGCGTGGACGGACAAAAAAGCCCTCAACGCCTACCTGCAACGTCTGGAAGAAGCATCGAAACGCGATCACCGTAAAATTGGTAAGCAGCTCGACCTGTATCACATGCAGGAAGAAGCGCCGGGTATGGTGTTCTGGCATAACGATGGCTGGACTATCTTCCGCGAACTGGAAACTTTCGTCCGTTCTAAGCTGAAAGAGTACCAGTACCAGGAAGTGAAAGGCCCGTTCATGATGGACCGTGTGCTGTGGGAAAAAACCGGCCACTGGGACAACTATAAAGATGCGATGTTTACGACCTCTTCAGAGAACCGTGAATACTGCATCAAGCCAATGAACTGCCCGGGGCACGTTCAGATCTTTAACCAGGGTCTGAAATCCTACCGCGACCTGCCGCTGCGTATGGCGGAGTTCGGTAGCTGCCACCGTAATGAACCGTCAGGTGCACTGCATGGCTTAATGCGTGTGCGCGGCTTTACTCAAGATGACGCCCATATCTTCTGTACAGAAGAGCAGGTGCGTGATGAAGTTAACGCGTGCATTCGTTTAGTCTATGATATGTACAGCACTTTCGGTTTCGAGAAAATCGTGGTCAAACTTTCAACGCGCCCGGAAAAACGTATCGGTAGCGATGAAATGTGGGACCGTGCAGAAGCGGATCTGGCCGTTGCGCTGGAAGAAAACAACATCCCGTTTGAGTATCAACTGGGTGAAGGCGCGTTCTACGGCCCGAAAATTGAATTTACCCTTTATGACTGCCTCGATCGTGCATGGCAGTGCGGTACTGTACAGTTAGACTTCTCTCTGCCGGCTCGTCTGAGCGCCTCTTATGTAGGCGAAAACAACGAACGTCAGGTCCCGGTGATGATTCACCGTGCAATTCTGGGTTCCCTGGAGCGCTTCATTGGCATCCTGACCGAAGAATTTGCCGGTTTCTTCCCGACCTGGCTGGCCCCTGTGCAGGTAGTGGTGATGAATATCACCGATTCTCAGTCTGAATACGTTAACGAATTAACGCAGAAACTACAAAATGCGGGTATTCGTGTAAAAGCAGACTTGAGAAATGAGAAGATTGGCTTTAAAATCCGCGAGCACACTTTACGTCGTGTCCCTTACATGTTGGTCTGTGGCGACAAAGAGGTAGAAGCAGGCAAAGTTGCCGTGCGTACCCGTCGTGGCAAAGACTTGGGCAGCCTGGACGTAAATGAAGTTATCGAGAAGCTGCAACAAGAGATTCGCAGCCGCAGTCTTCAACAACTGGAGGAATAAGGTATTAAAGGCGGAAAACGAGTTCAAACGGCACGTCCGAATCGTATCAATGGCGAGATTCGCGCCCAGGAAGTTCGCTTAACAGGTCTGGAAGGCGAGCAGCTGGGGATTGTGAGTCTGAGAGAAGCAATCGAAAAGGCTGAAGAAGCTGGAGTAGATTTAGTTGAAATCAGCCCTAACGCCGAACCGCCAGTTTGTCGTATCATGGACTACGGCAAGTTCCTTTATGAAAAGAGTAAATCTTCTAAGGAACAGAAGAAAAAGCAAAAAGTTATCCAGGTTAAGGAAATTAAATTCCGTCCTGGGACCGATGATGGTGATTACCAGGTAAAACTCCGCAGCCTGGTTCGCTTTCTCGAAGATGGCGATAAGGCTAAGATCACACTGCGTTTCCGCGGTCGTGAGATGGCCCACCAACAGATCGGTATGGAAGTGCTTAACCGCGTCCGTGAAGATCTGAGTGAACTGGCAGTAGTCGAATCCTTCCCAACGAAGATCGAAGGCCGCCAGATGATCATGGTGCTCGCTCCTAAGAAGAAACAGTAAGGCCTTCAAGTAGCAATGTCTGTGGAGCCTGCGGGTTCCACAGCTGTTGTTCGCCTACGTTTCGTTTATTAACAATGCGAAGTGGAAGTTATTAAGATGCCAAAAATTAAGACCGTACGCGGTGCTGCTAAGCGCTTCAAAAAAACCGGTGGTGGTGGATTTAAGCGTAAGCACGCAAACCTGCGTCATATTCTGACCAAAAAATCTACTAAGCGTAAACGTCACCTGCGTCCAAAAGGCCTCGTTTCTAAAGGCGATCTGGGTCTGGTTATCGCGTGCCTGCCGTACGCATAAGCCGTTAACGTTTAATTAATTTTTTACTAAGAATATAGATACAGGAGAGCACATATGGCTCGCGTAAAACGTGGTGTAATTGCACGTGCACGTCACAAGAAAATTTTGAAACAAGCTAAAGGTTACTACGGTGCGCGTTCTCGCGTATACCGCGTTGCCTTCCAGGCTGTTATCAAAGCTGGTCAGTACGCTTACCGTGACCGTCGTCAACGTAAGCGTCAGTTCCGTCAACTGTGGATTGCGCGTATCAACGCAGCAGCACGTCAGAACGGTATTTCTTACAGCAAATTCATCAATGGCCTGAAAAAAGCCTCTGTTGAAATCGACCGTAAGATCCTGGCTGACATCGCAGTATTCGACAAAGTAGCGTTCACCGCTCTGGTCGAAAAAGCGAAAGCAGCTCTGGCATAAGCCAGTTGAAAGAGGGAGCTTGTCTCCCTCTTTTCGTTTTAACTATATCAATGCATTGACATTTATCTTCGTAGCCCTTTCAATAAAGGCGTTACGGTTCTTACCACACAAGGTAACGCAAGCAATGAATGCTGCTATTTTCCGCTTCTTCTTTTACTTTAGCACCTGAATTCAGGAGGCTTGCGCGTGAAAGAAGAAACGGAAAACAGCGCCTAAAAGCCTCCCTGGTGGAGGCTTTTTTTATACATGTCATCCTTCACGCTGCCTCTGCGTTGGCTGCATTCGCTTACCTCAGGAGCGTACTTATGTACGCTCCTGAGGATTCGCTCTCTTGCCGCCTTGATGCAACTTGAATGATTTTGTGTATATACATGCGACGAATGAATATAGCCACATAACGAGGAAAACCATGTCACATCTCGCAGAGCTGGTTGCCAGTGCAACGGCCGCCATTAACCAGGCTTCAGATGTTGCCGCGTTAGACAATGTCCGCGTCGAATATTTGGGCAAGAAAGGGCACTTGACCCTTCAGATGACTACCCTGCGCGAGTTGCCGCCAGAAGAACGTCCGGCAGCAGGGGCGGTGATTAACGAAGCGAAAGAGCAGGTGCAACAAGCGCTGAATGCGCGCAAAGCCGAGCTGGAAAGCGCCGTGCTGAATGCGCGTCTGGCTGCG
>JBOFJM010000410.1:0-5011 GCA_051656825.1 Kluyvera sp. | reverse complement strand
CAATCAAAAGTCAAAGTACGGTAGGCGCTGGCGATAGCATGGTGGGGGCAATGGTCTTAAAACTGGCCGAAAACGCAAGCCTTGACGAAATGGTTCGTTACGGTGTCGCCGCCGGTAGCGCGGCAACTCTCAATCAAGGAACACGCCTCTGTTCACTGGAGAATACGCAGAAGATTTACCATTATCTGCAACAGCACTAAATGTTCAGTAATTAACCCTCGCGGGGTTACCTGCGAGTCGCTAAATCAGCGATATCGTCTATGCTAACAAAACTCCAGGGTTAACAATGGGGTGCACCGGGATGGTTACATAAACGGCCGCGACGAGTGAATCATCATACGTTCGTCGTATAAGGTTTATGGCCTTACCTTTGCTTTCGACATCCTTTTTACCCGTTGTGCGGTACAGCTCGACTTTTTACCCGGTATTTATGCGCTAACCTTATGATATGGCAGAAAACATGGGGAGAGACATCATGTGGCAAGCGATCACCAGCCTGTTAGGCGAGCAGCTTGGAAGTGGCGAAATCGACCAACGCACAGAATTACCTGGCGGAGAGATCCACGCCGCATGGCATATACGCTATGCCGACCGGGAGTTTTTTGTTAAATGTGATGAACGTGAATTACTGCCCATTTTTACTGCGGAGGCCGATCAGCTTGAACTGCTCTCGCGCAGCAAAACCGTGACCGTGCCGGAGGTGTTTGCCGTCGGTTCAGACCGCGATTACAGTTTTCTGGTCATGGAGTACCTGCCTCCACGCCCGCTGGATGCGCATAACGCCTTTTTGATGGGGCAGCAACTTGCCCGACTGCATCAATGGAGCGATCAGCCCCAGTTCGGGCTCGATTTCGACAACGATCTGTCAACCACTCCGCAGCCCAATGCGTGGCAACGGCGTTGGTCAAATTTCTTTGCCGAGCAACGTATTGGCTGGCAACTCGAGCTCGCCGCCGAAAAGGGCATGAGGTTTGGCGACATTGACGCCATTGTGGAATTCGTCCAGCAACGCCTGAGTTCACACCAACCGCAACCGTCTTTATTGCACGGTGATTTATGGTCAAACAACTGCGCGTTGGGGCCAAACGGTCCGTATATATTTGACCCGGCATGTTATTGGGGAGACCGTGAGTGTGACCTGGCAATGCTGCCGCTGCACCCCGATCAACCCCCACAGCTTTACGATGGCTACCAGTCGATTTCGCCGTTACCTACCGACTTCCTCGATCGCCAGCCCATTTACCAGCTTTATACTTTAATTAACCGGGCAATCCTTTTTGGCGGGCAACATCTGGTTGTGGCACAAAAAGCGTTGGACAAAGTCCTGGCCGCATAACAAAAAAGCCCCCTTTCGGGGGCTTCTGCTTAGTTCATCTGAACGCCTTTCAGGCGGAACTCAATATTCATAATCAGCCCCTTACCCGGCTTACCGGCTTCGTAACGCCATTTACGCATCGCGGTTTTGACATCACGTTCAAACATATTGGACGGTTGCGCGGAGAGAATCTCGACGTTTTCGACACGTCCATCGGCGGTGACGTCAAACTTAACGCGCACTTTACCTTCAATACGCAGCGCCTGCGCTCGAGTAGGATAGCCTGGCTGCGGGCGGTTTAACGCACGAGGCCCAGTTGGAGCATTGACTGACGGCGCGCTGGCTCCCGGCAAGTTGTTAGCCACCGACCGCGCTGGCGGCGCATCGTTATTCACCGTAGACAGTGGACGCTGCTCAGCCGGTTTAACTTCGGGCTTCGGCTGTTCGACTTTTTTCACCGGCTTCGGTTTTGGCTTCGGCTTAGGTTTCGTTTTATGAATAACGACCGGAGCCTGAGGGACTTCTGGAATGGGTTCTGGCTCGGGTTCCGGTTCAGGTTCTACAACGGGCTGTGGCTGTACCACGGCCTGCGGCGGCTCTAAATCGGCAGGGGCCACCATCGTCACAGTAATCGGCTGAGCGGGTGCGGGCAGTTCAATAACCTGATGTACCGAAGTATAAAGCAGACCAGCCACGACGGCACCGTGGATACCAACAGAGAGTAACGTCGGCCACGGAAAGCGGCGAGGTAAATCAAGGGTCATTGCAGTCATAGTCGTTACAGTTGAAAAATGAGACCTCGATTTTAAATGCAAATAGCAATCATATTCAATAAGACATCTTGGCTTCGGTCAACTTTCTCCCCCAGATGAGCAAAAAAACCGCGCAGCTTAGCGACTTTTAACATCAATAAAACTTTACATTGCAGTCGCTAACGCTTTCCCTTACCGTAATCCGCAAATTATTTAAACAGGAGTTCCGCCCGTGCTTTATGTCATTTATGCCCAGGATATCGCCGACTCTCTTGAAAAACGTTTGTCCGTTCGCCCAGCGCATCTCGCTCGTCTACAATTGCTGCATGACGAAGGCCGTCTACTGACCGCAGGCCCAATGCCAGCAGTAGACAGCAACGATCCCGGTGTTGCGGGTTTCACCGGTTCAACCGTTATTGCAGAATTTGAATCACTGGAAGCGGCCCAATCATGGGCACAAGACGATCCGTACGTCGCTGCGGGAGTTTATCAGCAGGTTTCCGTGAAGCCATATAAGAAGGTTTTTTAAACCAGCTTCAAAAACTGAGGGCACCTAAACGGTGCCCTTTTTTATCATCAGAGATCGTAAATGGCGTACAGCAGGCAGTTACGCTGCCGACCTACCAGGCTCTTTCTGATGGAATGGATGCGCATGTTACGACGCGACTGACCTTCCAGCCAACGAGCTTTACGGCGGCTCGCTTGTCTCAGCATCCGCCAGCGCCCCACTTCCGTTCTACTACGCTTCATGTCTAACGCTCTTTCAAAAAAAAGACGGGTCATTATAGCCCCTTACGAAAAGCTGACTAGTGCTTTCTCGACGCGTTTTTATTTGCCAGATGTCCCATGATGCGTAAACTCTTAACAACTGGCTTTCAAAAGGATTTCCGAAATATGACAACCGTCTACACCGTAGTAAGTTGGATGGCTATTCTGGGGTATTGGTTGTTAATCGCTGGGGTGACACTACGTATTCTGATGAAACGCCGTGCCGTGCCGTCTGCAATGGCCTGGTTGCTTATCATCTACATCCTGCCACTGGTCGGGATTATCGCCTATTTGTCACTCGGCGAATTACACCTTGGAAAACGCCGCGCTGAACGCGCTCGCGCTATGTGGCCATCAACCGCGAAATGGCTCAACAACCTCAAAGCCTGCAAACATATCTTCGCGCAAGACAATAGTCAGGTGGCCTCCTCGCTGTTCAAACTGTGTGAGCGCCGCCAGGGTATTGCCGGCCTAAAAGGCAACCAACTGCAATTATTAACCGACTCCGACGATGTGATGCAGGCGATTATTCGCGATATTCAGCTAGCCCGTCACAATATCGAGATGGTTTTTTATATCTGGCAACCCGGCGGTATGGCCGACCAAGTGGCGGAATCGCTGATGGCCGCCGCGCGCCGTGGCATTCACTGCCGCTTGATGCTTGACTCGGCAGGCAGCGTGGCCTTTTTCCGCAGCCCCTGGGCCGCAATGATGCGCAACGCCGGAATAGAAGTTGTCGAAGCGCTAAAAGTCAATCTGATGCGTGTCTTCCTGCGCCGCATGGATTTACGTCAGCATCGCAAAATGATCATGATAGACAACTATATTGCCTATACCGGCAGTATGAATATGGTCGATCCGCGCTTCTTTAAACAAGACTCCGGCGTGGGTCAGTGGATTGATCTGATGGCACGCATGGAAGGCCCAATCGCCACTGGCATGGGGATTGTCTACTCCTGCGACTGGGAGATTGAAACCGGCAAACGTATTTTACCGCCGACGCCAGATCTCAATATCATGCCGTTTGAAGAAGCCAGCGGGCATACTATCCAGACTATCGCCTCCGGCCCCGGCTTCCCGGAAGATTTGATTCATCAGGCGCTGTTAACCGCAGCCTATTCCGCTCGTGAATACCTGATCATGACAACGCCCTACTTTGTGCCCAGCGAGGATCTGCTGCACGCCATTTGTACCGCCGCGCAGCGTGGCGTTGATGTCAGCATTATTCTGCCACGCAAAAATGATTCGGTTCTGGTTGGCTGGGCAAGCCGTGCGTTCTTTACGGAACTGCTGGCGGCAGGGGTTAAAATTTACCAGTTCGAAGGCGGCTTGCTGCACACCAAGAGCGTGCTGGTTGATGGCGAACTGAGCCTCGTCGGGACTGTTAACCTCGATATGCGCAGCCTGTGGCTTAATTTTGAGATTACGCTGGTTATCGACGATGCCGGGTTTGGGGCCGATCTCGCGGCGGTACAAGACGATTATATTTCCCGTTCGCGCTTGCTGGACGCTCGTTTGTGGGTAAAACGCCCCTTCTGGCATCGCATTGCCGAGCGACTGTTTTACTTCTTCAGCCCATTACTGTAAAACGTGCCCATCAGCACTTAACAGGTAGTCATCATGGATATGGATTTAAATAACCGCCTGACCGAAGACGAAACGCTTGAACAGGCTTATGACATTTTTCTTGAGCTGGCGGTCGATAATCTCGATCCAGCCGACGTTCTTTTATTTAATCTTCAGTTTGAAGAACGCGGCGGCGCAGAGCTGTTTGACCCGTCTGAGGACTGGAAAGAACACGTCGATTACGATTTAAACCCGGACTTCTTCGCAGAAGTCGTGATTGGTTTAGCCGATACCGACGGCGGCGAAATTAACGATATTTTTGCTCGCGTGCTGCTGTGCCGCGAAAAAGACCACAAACTCTGCCATATCCTGTGGCGTGAATAAGCCGCAATATATTGATAAGGGCAGCGTCGCTGCCCTTTTTTATAGCTGGTGTGGCAACGCTGTACCACAATGGCTACAGTAATGCGCGCTAACCGCATGATCACGCTGTTTGCAATGCGGGCACACCCGCGCATGGCGGCGTTGTTGAAACTCATTAGTCATCTGCGCAGTAATAATCCCCGTTGGAATAGCAATCACCGAATAACCAATTAAAATCAGAACTGAA
>JBOFJM010000409.1:0-3398 GCA_051656825.1 Kluyvera sp. | reverse complement strand
ACCCATCGAGCAGTGGGATATTCCGTTGCCCGCCGTTGTGACACCTGCAAAAGTGTGGCAGTGGTAGACAATTTACGTCGATTGACATCGCTGTTTTTTTGACCTACATTCCTCGGTAAAGGGTGAGGGAGGCGAACCTCCCTCCTGCTTCTTTATGTTAATAGGCTGGGTAAGCGATCATTAACAAAATAAGCAGCATGATGAGGTAATTCATCATCGTCTCTTTCCTTATTAGGGCCCCTGCTTCGGTAGGGGCTTTTCCGTTTCAGCGCCCTGCTGAATCCCTATCGTAAATTTCTTTTACTGATGAGCAATGCACACTACGACCTTAAATCGCGATTTGCGCTAAGCCTCGCGAAACGGATGTATGAGAAGCAGAAGATGGCAGGACGGGGAGTAACGAGGGGAATGCGGGCAGACCACTTGCCTGCCCGTTAATCAGAAATTAGAACAGCATACGTGCGCGAACCGTACCCGGAATCGCTTTCATGCTTTGCAGTGCTTTCAGCGCTACATCTTCTTCCGCTTCAATATCAATAACCACGTAGCCCATTTGCGGGGTGGTTTGCAGGTACTGCGCGGCGATGTTCACCCCTTGCTCGGCGAAAATCTGGTTAATAGCGGTCAACACGCCAGGACGGTTTTCGTGGATGTGCAATAGGCGGCGGCCACCGTGCAACGGCAGGGAGACTTCAGGGAAGTTCACCGCAGAAAGCGTCGAGCCATTGTCAGAATACTTAGCCAGTTTACCCGCGACTTCCAGACCGATATTTTCCTGCGCTTCCTGAGTCGAGCCACCGATGTGCGGCGTCAGAATCACGTTGTCAAATTCGCATAGCGGTGATGTAAACGGATCGCTATTCGTTGCCGGTTCAGTTGGGAACACATCGATAGCCGCGCCGGACAGATGTTTACGCGCCAGCGCATCGCACAGCGCAGGAATATCAACAACCGTACCGCGAGAGGCGTTAATCAACAGCGCACCTGGCTTCATCAGCGCTAACTCTTCAGCGCCCATCATATTTTTAGTCGACGCATTTTCCGGCACATGCAGGCTTACCACGTCGCTCATGTTCAGCAGGTCGGAAAGATGCTGAACCTGCGTCGCGTTACCTAGCGGTAGTTTATTTTCAATGTCGTAGAAGAAAACATGCATCCCCAGTGACTCAGCCAGAATCCCCAGTTGAGTACCGATATGACCGTAACCGATAATCCCCAGTTTTTTACCGCGCGCTTCAAACGAGCCAACCGCCAGTTTATTCCACACGCCACGGTGCGCTTTCGCATTCGCTTCCGGCACACCGCGCAACAGCAGCAAAAGCTCGCCAATCACCAGCTCGGCCACGGAACGGGTGTTCGAGAACGGTGCGTTAAAGACTGGCACTCCGCGCCGGGCTGCCGCTTTTAAGTCAACCTGGTTAGTCCCGATGCAGAAGCAGCCCACGGCGACCAGTTTTTCGGCAGCGGCGAAGATCTCTTCCGTCAAATGAGTACGGGAACGCAGACCGATGAAATGGGCATCACGGATCGACTCTTTCAGCTGTTCGGTGTCCAGCGCGCCTTTGTGAAACTCAATGTTGGTATATCCTGCTGCACGAAGGCTATCCAGCGCCTTCTGGTGTACGCCTTCAACCAGCAGAAATTTAATCTTATCTTTTTCCAGTGATACCTTAGCCATTTCCCCGCCCTGTCTTTGTTTTACTCATGTTGTGTTGAACGAAAGTTCACCTAAGCAACATATCAAAAAAAATTATTGCGGCAATATGAACGTTTGCGTCGCCATGCTGAGGAAATGTCATTCAGCGAGAGATTACAGAACAAAATGCTGAGGAGGATAAATCTACTGGGATGTTAATGGGGTGCTAAGATTAAATGTGACAGATGTCACTAAATTATGCCCATAAAAAAAAGTTAGGGGGAAACGACGTTCCCCCAGGCAGATTACTTCACAATGGTCTTCACGCCATCAGCCGTACCAATGAGCGCAACATCCGCGCCACGGTTGGCGAATAATCCAACGGTGACCACACCTGGAATTGCGTTAATCGCATTCTCCAGAGCAATCGCGTCGAGGATTTCCAGGCCATGTACGTCCAGAATAACGTTGCCGTTATCTGTCACCACGCCCTGGCGGTATTCCGGGCGACCACCCAGTTTCACCAGTTCACGCGCGACGGCGCTGCGCGCCATTGGAATAACTTCAACCGGCAGTGGGAAGTTACCCAGAATATCAACCTGCTTGGAAGCATCAGCGATACAGATAAATTTGTCGGCCACGGAAGCGATGATTTTTTCACGCGTCAGCGCCGCGCCACCGCCTTTGATCATCTGCATATGACCATTAATTTCATCTGCGCCATCGACGTAGATGCCTAAACGATCGACTTCGTTCAGATCGAAAACGGTGATGCCGAGGCTTTTCAGTTTCTCGGTAGAAGCATCTGAGCTGGAAACCGCGCCTTCGATTTGCCCTTTCATCGTGCCCAGCGCATCAATAAAGTGCGCTGCGGTAGAACCCGTGCCTACACCCACAATCGTACCCGGCTGTACGTATTGAAGCGCCGCCCAGCCTACTGCTTTTTTCAGTTCATCCTGCGTCATGATAGTTTCGCCTGTGGTGTCATTATCTGGCGCGCATTATAGAACAGAACTCTGCAACAATTCGAGTTGGTGACTGGCCTCAAATCGGGCACATACATTCACAGTGTTAATACGTGATATTTATCACAGAAAAGTGCAAACCATTTTCGTCTGTATCTGCGTTAAATTTATGTCATAGTGCAGGTAATACCTACAGGGGAGTCGCTCAAAGTAATGAAACGTCCGGACTACAGAACACTACAGGCGCTTGATGCCGTTATCAGGGAACGTGGTTTTGAACGCGCCGCGCAGAAACTGTGCATCACTCAGTCCGCCGTCTCGCAGAGAATTAAACAACTCGAGAACATGTTTGGACAGCCACTGCTGGTTCGTACCGTGCCACCGCGCCCCACCGAACAGGGACAAAAGCTGCTGGCGTTGCTGCGCCAGGTTGAGCTGCTGGAAGAAGAGTGGCTGGGCGATGAAACCGGCTCTACGCCGCTGCTGCTGTCTCTGGCGGTCAACGCCGACAGCCTGGCAACCTGGCTGCTGCCCGCATTGGCAGAGGTGTTGGGGAGTTCGCCTATCCGCCTGAATTTACAGGTGGAAGATGAAACGCGTACCCAGGAACGCCTGCGTCGCGGTGAAGTGGTTGGCGCGGTCAGTATTCAACCACAGGCGCTGCCAAGCTGCCTGGTTGATCAGCTTGGCGCCCTCGACTATCTGTTTGTCGGTTCAAAGCCGTTTGCCGAGCGTTATTTCCCTAATGGCGTCACCCGCTCCGCGCTGTTGAAAGCCCCTGCGGTGGCGTTCGACCA
>JBOFJM010000408.1:0-2305 GCA_051656825.1 Kluyvera sp. | reverse complement strand
GTTACAATTGACCGATGACGCAAAGCGGATGCGCGAGCGTATTCAGGCGCTGGAAGCCATTCTTGATGCTGAGCATCCAAACTGGAGAGACAACTAATGGCGACACTGGATTTCAGTAAAAAACTGTGGCGCATCCCGCAGCAAGGCATGGTGAAAGGGGTGTGCGGCGGGATTGCGCAATTCCTGGATGTACCGGTCAAACTGGTACGAATTATCACTGTACTGGCGATGGTTTTTGGGCTGTTTTTCTTTGTGCTGGTGGCCTACGTTATTCTGACCTTTGCCCTCGACCCGATGCCGGAAGGGGCGATGGATAACGGGCAACAGCCTACCAGCCGTGACCTGCTGGATGCGGTTGATGCTGAACTGGCAGCGGGCGAACAGCGCCTGCGCGAGATGGAACGCTACGTGACATCGGATACTTTTTCCCTGCGTAGCCGCTTCCGTCAGCTCTGAAAACGAGGTGAATGATGAGCAATAAATGGCAACGGGCCGGTCAGAAAGTGAAGCCCGGTTTGAAAATCGTCGGCAAGCTCGCGCTGCTGACTGCACTCCGCTACGGCCCGGCGGGTGTCGCTGGCTGGGCGGTAAAATCCGTTGCCCGTCGGCCTTTAAAAATGTTGCTGGCGGTGGCGCTGGAACCGTTGCTCAATCGTATGGCCAATAAACTGGCGCAGCACTACAAGCGATAAACGGCGCTCGTCAATACAGTGGTATTGATAATGCAAATGCATCTAAAGAAAATATTGGTATTGATATCTATCAGCGGCGTGCTCGACGCCGCTGATGAATCAACGCATCGTTAACAGGTGTTTGGCGCTGAACCCTTTCTTTTTATCCCACCATCGCATTAATCCACATTTTACCCTTTGAGTCATAATTTGCGGCAGCTCACAAATACGCATTTTGCACGCAAGGAATCTGTTTTTTTCCGCTGAATCGGCCTTTTACCACTATTGACAGTCTTTTTTACTGAGAGTAGCCTTTTCTCGTGGGACCGCTACCATGAGAAATCAACGTGAACGAAAAAATTCTTCAACTGCTTTCCGATGTGTATGGAAATACATTTTCAGAACAACATATCGCATCGCTTTTTTCTAATATTGAACAGGCTGAAAGAGTAATATCAAAAACGCGAAAACAGCAATGGGATGAGCGTGATGTGGTATTGATAACCTATGCTGACCAATTTCGTGGAGAGCAGGGGAAACCGCTAGACGTTTTTAATGATGTGTACCAGAGATGGTTTTCCTCTGTTTTTTCACATGTCCATTTATTGCCTTTTTATCCGTGGTCCTCTGATGATGGCTTCTCAGTAAAAGATTATTATCAGGTAGACCCCAATAGTGGCGAGTGGGGAGATGTACAGGCGTTAAGTTCATCGGCAAAATTAATGTTCGACTTTGTCTGTAATCATATATCGGCTCACAGTGAATGGTTTAAGCAATATTTGAACCAGACGCCGGAATATAAAGATTTCTTTATTGAAATGGACCCCGCGACTGATTTAAGTGCGGTAACGCGACCGCGTGCGCTACCTCTGCTGCCCCCCTTTACCCTGAAAGATGGCTCCGTTCGCTCACTGTGGACGACCTTCAGCGATGACCAGCTCGATCTCAACTATGCCTGCCCGGATGTGCTGCTGGCGATGGTGGATGTTCTGCTGCACTACCTCAAACAGGGCGCAGAGTATATCCGTCTGGATGCGGTGGGTTTTATGTGGAAAGAGCCGGGTACGAGCTGCATTCATCTGCAAAACACGCACCGTTTAATCAAACTCTTCCGCGCTATTGTCGAGCGCGTCGCGCCAGGCACGGTGATTATCACCGAAACCAATGTACCGCATAAAGATAACATCGCTTATTTCGGTAACGGCACTGATGAGGCTCACATGGTCTATCAGTTCTCACTGCCGCCGCTGGTGCTGCACTCGGTGCTGACCCAGGATGTCTCGGAGCTCTGCCAGTGGGGCGCAACATTGCAACTTCCTTCTGCGCAGACGACGTGGTTTAACTTCCTGGCCTCTCATGACGGCATTGGTTTGAACCCGCTGCGTGGCCTGCTGCCAGAAGAAGAGATCCTCTCTCTGGTGGACATGCTGCAACAGGAAGGTGCACTCGTTAACTGGAAGCAAAACCCGGATGGCAGTCGCAGCCCTTACGAAGTTAACGTCACGTATATGGACGCCCTTAATACGCAGAGCAGCAATGATGATGAGCGGTTACGGCGTTTTATTCTGGCTCACGCTATTTTGCTGAGCCTCCCTGGCGTTCCCGCTATTTATATCCAGAGTATTCTGGATTCC
>JBOFJM010000407.1:0-7135 GCA_051656825.1 Kluyvera sp. | reverse complement strand
ATTTGCGCATCGGGAGTTTCAACAACCTTGTTGTTAATGCCTGATGCCCGGCCCGGACGCCAGAGCGTATCGTCTTTACCCAGTAAACCCACGCTACGGAATAGCGTTAGCGCCAGCGCATTTTCCTCGCCAATCACTTCATACTCTTTGATACCTTTGGTGATCACACCGAAGAAATGATGGTCGTTGCGTACGACAACGCTGTTCTCCAGGGTATAGATAGGCATCGGTTTTTCAACAAAGCCATTCTCCCGCCAATTTTTGACATAAGGGCTAACGCTGTCCCGACGGATTAAGGCGTAGCCTTGATCGGCATAGGAATACTCAGGATGGTTGACCGGTGTATTGAGATGAACGCGCAGACGATGAGCGTCGGCCTGATTCTCCAGCGTATGCTGCACACGGACATACGCTTCATGCTGGCGCAGCTCTAGCGTGGTGTGGATAGTCATTGGCTGCGAGCGCTCTCCCGCCAGACGCTGTGCCAAGTTCTGCGGTAGCTCAAGGGTCGCTTCCAGCGTCATTCTGCTGACCATCGGGCTGGTTTCGCTTGAGACAAGGCGAAATGAACGGGTGATTATCGGCTGCTCGGTTTCCAGCGGGGCGAAATCGAATTCATCGCCATTGTCGCCGCAGTCGATAAAGGTTAAGAAGTCGTCAATGCGCTGGTGAGTGCGGATATTTTCTAGCGTCAACGAGCCATTATTCAGGCTAATACGGTAACGATCGTTCTCAATGGTCTGGCGATCGTTTTGGCTGAGCGTATGCCCCGTATCGTGCTCCTCAACGATATACGTTTGATAGCCCAGGCCGTTAATGCCCTGGGCTTTAAACACTATTTCGCTGCGGTAGTAGTTTTCGACCGGCTCCAGTTTCTCGCCTTCAGCGGTCACAATCACCCGCTGACCACCGTCAAGCATTTGCTGGCTTATCAGCGTACAGGGAACGGGAGTGTCATCCAACCGTAGCGCCACATGCTGCCCTTTGCTGAATACAACCGCGCTCACCAGGCGATCAAGGGGATCAAGACCGCCGTTGAACACCACCAGAATGTTGCTTTGCCCAAGTTGGCGGCTAATACCGTGGCTGATTTTTTTCTTCAGCAGGTTAATCAGGCTGAGCGCCGAGCGCTCGACGCTGATAAGCCGATGCTTGATATTGTGGTTCACCGGATCGGCGTTCGTGGCCTCAATGCCATTATGGGCATGAGCTGAAAACACCTTTTTCCACAGATCGTCCATCAGCGGCTGCGGCCAATGAATGCCGAGCTGGGAGGCAATAACGGTCAGCGGTTCGAGTTGATCAAGCAGCAAATGCTCGGTCTGCCAGGTTTGGCGCTTAATGTCATAACGCGTGGAGTGGCAGGTGCGGTGAATACGTGATTTTTGGCAGGCAAACAGTTCGCCATCAATCACATTGTCAAACTGGCTCGAAGACCAGGTGTCCTGCATATAGGTTTCAAAGCTGGACATGACGAAATGATAGGGCGTATCCAGTTCATTGAGCATTTTTACCGTTTGCGGGAACTGGGCATTCGGCAGCACTTGATCACCACCGCAGGGTAGCAGAAGTTTATCGGTGTGCGTATTCATCGCGCTTAACTGTTGCAGAATAGGCAGCAGACGATGCTTGAGGTAATCGCTATCGGCGGAGAGAAATTTACCCGGCCCGTAGCCGTAATACATGTAGTTGGTAGCGACGGTCTTTTGATTTGGCGCGCGCCAACGGAAGTTGAGATCGCCCTGAATTTGGTCGGTGTAAACCCCTCGTTGCAGGACGCAGTAGTCAATTCCCGCGTCGCTGAACATCGCCGGAAGGTAGGCGTGTTGACCAAAAATATCCGGCAGGTAGCCAACGTTCATGCTGTGACCGAACTGTTTCGCCGTACGGATGCCGTACTGCAAATTACGGATAAGCGATTCACTGCGCACAAGCAGCGAATCACACTGAGTATACCAGGGGCCAACGTACAGACGCCGTTGGTGCACTAGCTCGGCAATCCGCGCGGCATTCTCCGGCCTGACCTGTAGATAGTCGTCCAGGACAATAGCCAACCCATCAAAGGTATAGGCCGGAAAATCTGCATCGTTTTCCAACAGACCCAGCAGGTAATCCATATTCTCGACCAGCAGAATATGCGAGTCCTCGCAGGTGAAATACCACTCCGCATCCCAATGGCAATGTGGGACTACATAGACGTGTTTTGACGTCATCTCCGTTAATCTCCCGATTAATTCAGCGTCATTTTGCCGATTTTGATTAAGTAGTAGCGAACCAGAACGTTCGCGAATGCAATAAAGAGGATCCCTGTGGCCATGCCGCACAGGTAGGCAGGGAGGTTTTGTACCAGCGGCCAGCCCCAGATTGCGGGCAGGGGAAACCACTGAATAGCTCCCATGCTGATGGCTATCAGCGCACCGATAACCGCGCCAACAATGTTTATCGAAATGGTGATAACGGGGTTTTTCAGCATAAAAGGGATCGCCCCTTCGCCAATAGCCAGGAACCCCAGGATTAATGAGGTCGTGCCAGTAACCCGTTGGTTTTCATCAAACACGCGCTGACGGACGATAAAACGATCCACAATCGTCGCCAGGCCAATCCCGATTGGCGGAATAACAATGCCCAGCACGCGGGAGGTGAGGGGAAAGATATGGTCTGCCGCAAGCCCGATGGCAATGGCGCCCGCAGATTTATTTACTGGGCCGCCTAAATCAAATGCTGTCAGTGAGGCAATGATCATCGCCAGCATCAGGGTGCTGGATGTGCCGTGTTCGGTAATAAACTGCTGGAGGAAGCGGTTAATACCGCCAAAAACAGGATCAACAAAATAGAAGTTAAGGAAGAAAATAATCAGTACCGTCAGCCCAGGTACGATGAGCATCGGCTTCATTGCCTGAAGATGTTTGTGCAGGCGGATATGGCGATTCAGATAGTTGGCGATGAACCCGGCCAATGCGCCGAGGATCAGCGCGCCGAGAAAACCAGAAGGGATGCCGCCGCTGACTGACCAGAAGGTGTAGTGTAACCCGCCTGCAAAAGCTCCACCGACAAATCCCGGCACCAGACCTGGCCTGTCGGCAATGCTATAGGCCATATAGGCGGCGAAAACGGGATACATAAACTTCATGATCATGTTGCCGTACAGCGTTAGATAGTGGCAAATAACCAGCGCGGTATTCGTGTCGTTGGCGTAGCGGGTATTACCGATATCCGTAATGCCCAGAATACTTGCCAGCAATTGACCAACGCCAATCATTAACCCTGCGGCAACGATCACCGGAATCATGTACGAGATGCCGCTGGAGATCCCCTAGTATATCTGTTTGCCAAACGACATCGAGTTGCTGTTTTTCTGGTAATCCCCGTTAGCGTCTTCAGCCACAATGCCGTCCGGCTGGTTCAGTATCCGCTCTATTAGCCCGTCGGCATCTTTTAGCGGCTCTGAAACGGAGGTGGAGAGATAGGCTTTTCCGTTAAACCGCGCTTTGCCCTTAGGCGGCAGCGATGCGGCAAAAATAACCCCGCTGGCCTGACGGATCTGTTGTTCATTAACTTCATCTTCGATACCGCTAGCGCCCTGTTTTTCGCTATACACCCGAATACCGCGCGCCGCACCTGCTTTTTCCAGCGCTTCGGCGGCCATATAGGTATGGGCGATTCCCGCAGAGCAGGATGTAATGACAATCAGGCTTTTACCGCTGTCGTTGATGAGCGTTTTTTCGCTGGCAGAGTCGTGGTTATCGAGGCGGTTGAGGAAGGCATCTACCGTTGGCGCGGTTTTCAAAGAGGCAACGTTCTGTTCATCCATGAGCGCGAGGCTCAGCGTTGACAGCAGCCGCAAGTGCCCTGCGTCATCGCCCAGCGGCACGGCTAATAAGAACACCAGAGAGACTTTATCTTCGCCATCCATTGTCGGCCAATCATCGACGGGGCGCACCAGGCGGGCGACGGCAAAGGCGGGTTCCTTCACGACGGGAGATTTGCCGTGGGGTATCGCAACACCTTGTTCAAATCCGGTTTCTGAAATATTTTCCCGTTCCCATACGGCTTTAAGAAAGGCGTCTTCGTCGGAGACTTTCCCTTGTTTGAATAATAAGTGGCAGAGATTCTTCAGTATTGTTTCACGATCATTCCATTGCATATCAAGAAGAATTAAATCATGAGACGTGACGTCGCTTAATAACATACAGCCCCCAAATAATACCGATCATCATTGTGATTGGTTTGAGGTAGATTAATCGATTAATCTAGAGTGGAGATAGATAGGTTAATGCGATTAACCTTGAATACTTAGTAAAAGTATTTTAATTGGCCTGTTTTTTGCCATATAAGTCACAAACAAATATGAGTTGGAAAAAATTGGTATTGATTTTCATAAAATTTAATGATTTATTCATTAAAGTAATGATATTTATAATGTGATGTGATTTTTATTGCAAAGTGAAAAACTGGATTAAAGATTAATCGATTAATCTGGTAGCCTTTCTTCAGGTATATAAGATAGGGGGCGGAATGTCTGAAACCGATTATCTTTATTGTTTAGATATGGCTATTTATCACCAGCCGCTTGGCTTTCGCTATGGCGATGATGTTATTGGTACGATGCCGGAAGTTCGCAGTCTTGATCAGATTCGCGCTTCGCTTCGTGATCCTTTTTGCGACGGTCCAGAACAGGTTTATATCATCGCGATGGATGTTGCCAGAATGCAGGATCGTCATGAATTAAAAAATCGGATGCTGCGATTTAGCGTAGTGGCATGTGCGATGGGGCAACTAGGTGATGAGCCGATACATAGCCTAGGGCATATTCATTTAGCAAGCCAGTATAATGGTGAGCCGCCAGCGGAGCTATATGAGATTTGGCAGGGAAAAGCCATTATTTATATGCAGGAGTCTATACGTCACGAGCCGGGTCATTGCTTTGCTGTTATCGCCACACCGGGAGAGAAAGTATTGGTTCCACTTGGTTGGGCGCATTGTGTGATCTCCGCAAGTCTGGATACGCCTCTATCATTTAGTTCGTGGTGCGGTCGTGAATACCGTGTGGATTATGACGCAGTGCGGGTGAATCAGGGGTTAGCTTGGTATCCACTATGGCAGGATAACTGTATTGTTTGGCAGCATAACATGCACTATGCACCAGGACGATTGCATGTGGTCACTCCAAGGCAGTACAGGGAGTTTGGTATCACCTCGCTCCCTATTTATCAGCAGTTTATTGATCATCCTGCGCGCTTTCAGTTTATCTCGAAGCCGAGAAAAGAAGCGATACAATGGGATGATTTTCACCCATAATATCGCCTTGTTATTCCCTGCCATATTGTATAGATATTTATGGCAGGGAAGGTTACTAAACCACGAGGTAAGTACTGATTAACCCGGATGACAATGTCGATAGTTGGCCGGTTGCGGTTTTCTCACCTAGCATATTAGTAGTGGCGGTTATCGCCAAATGGTGTGGCGAGCTAAATTGGCCTAAATGAATTTCTCTCGTGTCACTGTTATAAACACGCAGTAAATATCCTTCCGCTGAATGTTTTATTAATGTGCTGAATACTCCTTCAAATCCTTCCAGTGCCCCCAGGCTGAATTGATTGGGAACGGTAAAGTCGAGTGGGTTGGTATGGAAGAAATGAATATCAAATTCACCAGTACGAGACAGAATTTGTTCATGGTAATAAGCATTGAGTTTGGCGAAATTGACATAACGCTGCCTGATCTGATTGGCTTGATAAACTGCGCCAATATGTAAAGCGAGATCAAAACTGAGGCTTTTCAGCAGTTGGCTGTCCGGTGTTTCGATCAGTTTTTCCGACAATCCACTTGCGCGTCCTGGGCGACGAGAAAGATCGGGTAGGCCAAAGTAAGCGCAGGCGCGGAATAAGGTCACGGCCAATCGATCATAGCGATCGCCTTTCACCTGATACTCTTTACACCCGTGGCTAAAGATCGAGGTGTAATACTGTTCGCCCACAAGAGAAACGTAGTTAAGTAGTGGCTCTGTGGTCGTTGGTTCTTCGACGAACCCCTTTTCACGCCAGTCTTTCAATTCTACAGGCTGTGTATCGCGTTCGATTTCAAAGAACTGCGTTCCTGCGCGGGAAAAACGGCTGGCGATCTGAGCATTAACCAGCATACGCAGGCGATGGTTGAGGCTTTTATTAACGATATTGACCTTAATGCCAATGACATCTGATCCCTCCTGTAAGCTGAGTTCGAGACTGAAAGGCAAAGATTGATCGGCTTTGTGCTGGGCGCGTTGGTTAAGATCGGCAGGTACTAACCATTCGCCTTTTACATGCAGGATGTGTGAATGCAGGTGCTGGCTTACACTAACCTGTGCTGTCGCAAAGCTTAGCGGGAGTGTCCAGTCTTGTTCTGGAGGGCAATGATCGTAGTTATCCCCAGCGTCACCATCGTTCTCAAAGCTCAGGATATCGTTGAAAACTTTGTCGAGCTGGCGATCGATAAGATTAATTTTCCCATCCTGAAGAGTGAGTTGATAAAACGCATTCTGTATTGTTGCAGCCTCAGACGTCACCTTCTCTGTTTTGACGGTTGGGGAAAGTGTATCGTCTACTTCGAGCACCTTATACCCAAAAGCTGGGAGCAGAATGGAAACCTCTATCTCACTGAAATAGTAGTATTTTTCATCATCGTGCAACGACTCATCTTTACGCCAGGTTCCCCCGTAATCACGAGACTGATTGACGAGGGTATAGGCTATTTCGGTGCCATCGAACCAGAGGCTGAAATTAGCCAGGGAAGTAAATACACGGTATATCCCGATTATATTGCTTGTTTCTGGCAGGGTATTACTGACGATTAAAGGAGTACGCCCTGTCGTGATAGCGCAGCTTTTTGCCAGCTTACGTAGCAGATAAGCATGGGTACTTTCGGCAAGCTCGTAAGACATTTTCAATCGCTCAAAGATACGCGCATTGGTCTTATCGGTATTTGTACACACGCTATGGGTTTGTGAGCGAGCCAGTAGCCGCCAGATTTCATCAATTAACCCCTGTTCCCAGGGCAGCCCTAGTTTATCGGCAATAGCCATTAAAGGTTGTAGGTTGTAGGTGACCAGCCGTTCAATTTTGTCCTGCAATTGTTTAATGTCGTAGCGCACAGAGTT
>JBOFJM010000406.1:0-3105 GCA_051656825.1 Kluyvera sp. | reverse complement strand
ATCCGCCGAAACATCCATATCGTCGCTAAACCATACCATACTCCGCACTACGTGCGTCCAGATAAATTTGCGTTATTGTTAAAATTTTGTGTGTTGACGGCGGCGTGTTTGGCTATATTGCTATTTTCATCAAACCCATGTGGGCCATGACGGAAATTTCGTGAGTGCGCTTGAACCCACAAACGGCTGGCTCAAGCGCGTGGTGCAGGCCCGCTATTCAATAAATCCTAGCTTAAATTGCTCTTTAGAAGCCAGTGACTGTAGCTCCGGCTTCTCCGGGTAAGTGGCTAGCAGCGGGAAGAATACCGATTCGCCAATAATACTCCGGCTGTTGGCATCGGCCGGGCGTAGCCCCCATACATTCTGGTAGGTCATCGGTACGGTCTGACCGTTAATGACCGTATTACCGATGTACAGCATGATATGCCCTTTAATGTAGACGAGCGTGGTAAACGGCCTGCCGTGTGCAGTTAGATAACGTAGCCGTTCCTCGGTATCTTCCTTACTGAGATCGACAATCCGGGTTGCGGCCTGTATTTGTGCCGCCGAATTTCTAGGAAGAAGGATGCCAAAAGGCATCATCAGACTGCGTATTTCACTAGAGCAGTCATTATAGAAATTATAATTACCCCAGCCATACGGTTTACCGCTCATCGACCGCATCAGCGTAGCAATATTTTTAGGTGTCATTTTCCACGGCATGGCGACAAAGGAGCCTTCGTCTAGCTGTGCCTGGTCAATCTGTGCGCGACCATCACTTTTACGTACTGGTACTGCAACCTCAAAAAAGCCGGAAGTTTTTTTCGTGAAGGGTAAAAGTGTACCGGGGCGAGCCGTAAAATAATACTGCCCGCTTCCCTGGACGGAAACGGAATCTTCGATAAATGCGCCGAGATTTTTACCAGCCAGCGCCAGCCATTTGGTCACGAACGGCTGATCCGCGCCAGCGATATCTTCGCTTTGCACCCACCCGGTGACGGTAGGGGATAAAATGTATTTCCAGCGTTTGTCACGGCTATCTGCCAGCACGTATACGGGAGTGCCGGGGCGAACAGAAGATTCCTGTAAATTGTCAAAAGGGTATCCCTGCCCGGCGTGACGGGGATCGTCGTAAGCGGGATCGATAGTCGGAAGCACCCTGACCAGCGTTTCCCTGACGGCAATCCCTCGTCCCGAAGCGTGGTAAACATGATCAATAGCGGTAGTCGCGTTATCTCTTATTTCTAGCTTCCAGCGTTCCGAGTGAACGCGGAAGTTTTCACCCCAGGAGACACTTTGCTCCTTAAGATACCTTTTGATACCGGCATCACGGGCACTTTCTACTCCCTTACTCAGAACTGATGAAATGTAGTTTGGGTTCCAGGGGGACTTATCGTTGGGTCCCATCCCAAAATAGTGGGATTTCAGTTCGGTAAAATAGCGTTGCTGCACGACAGCATCCATCACAGGAAAGTGCATATCCGGGCCGGGAGGGAGCCATTTATCGACTAATTGCGGGTATTTATCCAGCGGGAATAACGATTTGGTTGGGTCGATATAGTCTGCCGACGCCTGACCTGCGGCAGCGGTGTTGTTTAACTCATGACCGGACGGAACAGAGTGACACGCCGCGAGTAGCAAGGGGGCAATCAGGAAAAAGGGCTTTATTCCTTCTGGTATTGGGATTGGTTTCATACAGTCTCTCCGATAATGGCTTTGTTACTCAGCCCATAGCACACCGATACCCGGTTTCGGGCGTATGTATTGCAGAAACGACGCATCCAACATTTTCTGTTTTCGGTTGACGCTTTTCTGTTTGCGACCAGCGAGACGGTATTTTTGAGCCATACCTGCCCGTGGTGATGGGGCACGATACCCACCAGCAAGGCGACCATAAATCAGTTGATGGCTGTATTTGACAGCGGTGGCTAGTGCGTACTGAAGGCCGGTACGCGGAAGATTGACAACTGCACACAGGCGTATCGAGCTGTCTATCCAGCGAATATTTTCGGGAAAATAGAGGGGCTGTGCGGGGGACTGGGCGTTTTTACGGAATTATATTCACATAATAAATATGTTGCTAATTATAATAATGTACAGCAATAACAGAAAATTTTCGTTTAGGGTAATAAAAAGATCTATTTTTTTATAGAGAAAAGGCACATGATCGCGGCGAGTTTAGCCACAGCCTGCCACGCCACGCCTTTTTCTGTCTTTGTACCGTTTTGTAAATAAACGTCGGGCAGTGAATTTGTCGAACGTAGAACTGTCGAACACTTATACGTACCGCATAAAGACAGATGAACGGAATCGTTTTTTCCTTACGCGTTACCCGTGCTCCACGTTACTGGAAAAGATGATGTTCAAAAATTTCGATTTCCGCTTGCTTCACCCACGTAATGGGCTGAAGTGGTTCGCGCTCGCGCTCTTATGGCTGGTGGTACAGCTTCCCTATCCTGTATTGCATAAACTTGGTACTTCCGTTGGTAAAGCCTCGCGCCGTTTCTTAAAACGTCGTGAGCAAATTGCTACACGCAATATTGAACTCTGTTTCCCGAAGATGGATGCGGCTGAGCGGGAAAAACTCATCGAACAAAACTTTATGTCGCTCGGCATGGGGCTTATCGAAACCGGCATGGCCTGGTTTTGGAGCGATGCGCGAGTACGCAAATGGTTTGATGTTGAAGGCTACGCCAACCTGACAGAAGCGCTGCAACAGCAGCGCGGCGTGATGGTGGTGGGCGTCCATTTTATGTCGCTGGAATTAGGCGGCCGCGCAATGGGCCTCTGTCGTCCAATGATGGCAACCTATCGCCCACATAACGATCCGCTGATGGAGTGGGTTCAAACCACCGGGCGTTTGCGTTCCAATAAAGCAATGATTGACCGCCGCAATCTGCGTGGTCTGGTGCAGGCATTGAAAGCGGGTGAAGCCGTTTGGTTCGCACCGGATCAAGACTACGGCCCGAAAGGCAGTGTCTTTGCGCCGTTCTTCTCTGTCAGTGAAGCGGCAACCACCAACGGTACGAATGTGCTGTCACGGTTGTCCGGCGCAGCCATGCTGACCGTGACGATGGTGCGTAAATGTAATAAGCGGGGTTATACCTTGCACATCAGCAAAGCGAT
>JBOFJM010000405.1:0-1981 GCA_051656825.1 Kluyvera sp. | reverse complement strand
TTTTGCTATCGTCTGGCAATCAGTGCTGCCGTTCGATGCGTTGCATTCTACTTATCTGACGCGGTGAGTCAACGGTATTTTTCGCAACTTGGTGCTGTTTGCTGAAAATAACGCCGAAACGATCACTCTTGAAGCAAATCACCGCGTGCAGCGTTCAAATATTGCAACATTGACCACAGTGTCAGCACCGCTGCCACGAGGAAAAGTGCAATACCCGCCCACTCAACCCAAATGTTTGGACGCCACAGCATCCAAACCAGCGCTGCCATCTGCGCAGTGGTTTTAACTTTACCCACCCACGATACGGCCACACTGCTGCGTTTGCCCAGTTCGGCCATCCACTCGCGCAGCGCAGAGATAATAATTTCACGTGCGATCATCGTCGCCGCGGGTAACGTCACCCACCAGGAGTGGTAGTGTTCCGCCACCAGCACCATGGCGATAGCCACCATCACTTTATCAGCCACTGGGTCAAGGAACGCACCAAAGCGAGTACTTTGGCTCCAGCGACGAGCCAAATAACCATCAAACCAATCGGTTACGGCGGCTATAAAGAAAATTAACGCGCAGGCAAACGGCGCCCAAACAAAGGGTAGGTAGAACGCCAGCACGAAAAAAGGGATCAGGATGACACGGAACAGCGTAAGCAATGTAGGGATATTATATTGCATGGCGAGGTAACTATCTGTTGTTAGTAAATATTAGCCCTATGTTGCTACAGAGCACCTAATGTTTCAACGAGTAGAAGATCTTTTCTGCTAACCCGAGCGATATTCCTGGTACTTTGGCGATGTCTTCAATGCTCGCCTGCTGCAAACCCTGTAGGCCGCCCATGTATTTGAGCAGCATCTGACGGCGTTTAGGCCCCACGCCTTCAATCGTCTCCAGCGAGCTGGTGCTTTTTACCTTCGCACGTTTCTTACGATGCCCGGAGATAGCGTGGTCGTGTGATTCATCGCGAATATGCTGAATAACGTGTAGCGCGGGGGAGTCCGGCGGCAGACTAAAGCCCTCACCTTCCGGTTCAAAGAACAGCGTTTCCAGCCCTGCTTTACGGTCACTGCCTTTCGCAACCCCCAACAGCAGCGGATGGTTTTTATCCCACGGCACGTTTAGCTCAGCGAAAACGGCCTTCGCCTGGCCCAACTGCCCTTTCCCGCCGTCGATTAAAATGACGTCCGGGATTTTACTTTCATCGATAGCCTTACCGTAGCGGCGGCGTAAAACCTGATTCATCGCCGCATAATCATCACCCGGCGTGATACCTGTAATATTGTAGCGGCGATATTCCGCGCGTAACGGGCCATTGGCGTCAAACACAACGCAAGAAGCGACCGTCTGCTCACCCATTGTATGGCTGATATCGAAACACTCCATCCGCTTAATAGCTGGTAATTTCAGCTCAGCAGACAGCGCCTGGAGGCGTTGATGCACTGTGGACTGTTGCGACAGCTTGGTTGACAGCGCCGTTACCGCATTGGTGCGTGCCAGCTTAAGGTAGCGAGCGCGGTCGCCACGCGGTTTTGTCTGCACCTGAATGCGTCGCCCCGCCATCTCGGAAAGCGAGTCAGCCAGCAGGGTTTTATCTTTGAGCGTAAAGTCGAGGAGAATTTCCCCCGGCAGCGTACGCATCTGGCTGCCCTGGAAGTAGAACTGGCCGACAAAGGTTTCCACCACTTCGCCCAGCTCAGTATCACTCGGAACTTTCGGGAAATAGCTGCGGCTACCCAGCACTTTGCCCTGGCGGATAAACAGCACGTGTACGCAGGCCATACCGGCTTCAAACGCCACACCACTCACATCCAGATCATCGCCGTTATTGGAAACAAACTGTTTTTCGGTGACGCGTCGTACGGCTTGAATCTGGTCGCGTATCCGCGCCGCTTCTTCAAACGCCAGCGCCTGGCTGGCTTTTTCCATGCGAGCAATTAACTGCGTTAATACTTGGTCGTCCTTCCCTGCGAGGAACAGACGCACGTAA
>JBOFJM010000404.1:0-3089 GCA_051656825.1 Kluyvera sp. | reverse complement strand
ACCGCGAACCTTCCCTGCGTACCGAGCCAGGTGCGGAAGTGGCGCTGTTTCAATCCGACGCCAGCATCGCGTTTCCAGCTAGCGACTTGAGCAGACTGGATCGCAACGACGCCGGTCAATTCAGGCTAACCACAAAATTTTTGGGATTCTCCGGCAGCCAATCGCCGCTGCCGGGGTATTACCTTGACCGGATGGCGCGAGAGTCCGCGCAGAATGAAGACGGTCTGGCGGCGTTTCTCGATTTATTTAGCCACCGATGGACTCAGTTTGCATACCACGCCTGGCGTAGATACCGCTATTACATCTGTTTTCGTAATGGTGGGACGGATACCTTTTCACAGCGGATGTATGCACTGGTTGGGCTAGGTAATAAAAACGTACGCGACCGGCTCGCCATTAACCACAGCAAAATGCTGGCATATGCCGGGATACTGGCTACGCCAGGACGTTCGCCGGATGTGGTGTGCAGCCTGGTGTCCCACTGCTTTGAACTGCCGGATGTCACTATTGAAAACTGGCAGCAGCGTAAGGTGACTATTGACCCATCGCAGCAAAACCGACTGGGCGTGCGCAACCCGAAAACAAAATCAGCCGGCTACGTGCCAGGGCGCTCGGTTATCGGCGTCAATTTCACTCTGGGCAGTAAAGTCCCCGATCGCAGCGGAAAATTTCTCCTGCGGTTAGGCAGTCTATCGATGGCGCGTTACCTCTCCTTTTTACCGGATGGCGACAATCACCAGGCGCTGACGATGTTTATCTCTTTTCTACTGCGCGATCAGTTCGCCTGGGATTTACGGCTGAACCTTGCCCCAGAGCAGGCTCAGGGAATGCGGCTGGGGGACAGTTCAACGGCCCGCATTGGGCGAACCAGCTTTATTGGCAGGCCGGCAACGCCGCCGTCCGTAACCCTCCACATCAGGGAATAATTTTATGGCGCAGTCTGTGGTTGACGAAAAACAAAAACACGATGGTTTATCGCTGACGTTGCAAGTGATGAACGGCAATGAGCTGGAAAGCGGTCGGGCCGCAAAATGTCTTTTTTCCGCTGACGGCGGTGAAATCGGTCATGCCGAGGGATGCCACTGGCCGGTACAAGACAGAGCCGGTTCAGTCGCCGGTCGCGCCTGCCAGATTGTGATACACGACGGGATATTCTGCCTGCGTAGTCTGATGCCTGGACTGATGATCAACCTGGCGCCGGTGTCGGTAGATGCCGGGCTGGTTCGTCTGCGTCAGGGCGATGAAATTGGCCTTGGGGCGCTCGCGCTGAAAGTGTTTATCCATGAAGGTGCGTTGGTCAGCTACGGCGAGCAGATGGCTGCGCCGGAAACCATCGTCAGCAATCGCGATCGTCTGTCGGATGCGCTACTCGCCACCGATGGGCAACCAACCTATCCGGGTATCCCCCACAAACACCAGCTTGCCGACACCGTAGAGAACGGGTTTTCCACCGATCCGCTCCAGGCATTACAGGCTGAAAGCTTGACCATGATGAATACGCCGTTTTCCAGCCACACCACCTATCACGACCCCGCTCGTCACGGTGGAAGCGATAACGCGTTTATGGACTTACCACCAGGCCATGCTGAACAGCACGACGCTCAGCGTGAGGCTGAAATGGCGCAGCGCCATCTTGCCGTCGCCCCGCTGCTGCGCGGGCTTGGCAGTTCACTGGCGGTGAATAATTCTCAGGATGCCGATGATTTTCTTGAAGAAACGGGGCGCACGCTACAGGCGGCAATCAAGGGTTTGCTGGATTTACAACAGCACCGCCACAGCCTGTCGGACAAACACCTGCGCCCGCTCGAAGATAACCCGCTGCGCCTGAATATGAACTACGCCACCGCGCTGAACATTCTGTTTGCCGAAGGGAAAAGCCCGGTGCATCTGGCTGCGCCTGCGGCGGTGGCAGAGAGTCTGCGCAATGTCCGCCATCACGAAGAGGCCAATCGGGAGGCGATTGTGGAATCGCTACGCGTACTGCTGGATGCGTTCTCGCCGCAAAGCCTGATGCGGCGTTTTGTTCAGTACCGCCGCAGCCATGAACTGCGCCAACCGCTCGACGATGCCGGTGCATGGCAGATGTATCGCCACTATTACGACGAACTGGCGTCCGACCGGCAGCAGGGTTTTGAAATGTTATTTAACGAAGTCTATGCCCAGGTATATGACCGGGTGCTGCGTGAGAAACAGCGGGAGCCGGAAGCATGAACATCAGGGCGTTTCTGGCCTGCGTTCTGATGAGCGCGGTATTAACCGGCTGCGAAACGGCGAAAAAACTCGGCCAGGTGATTGCCGACCCCGGGATTCAGGTCGGCAAATCGGCGGAACAGCCGTCAGAGGTCATCATCACTTTGTTGACCGAGCTGGATGCCAACGCTAACGCAGAGGGCGAAGCCGCACCGGTGGATCTGCAACTGATTTATATGAGCGACGACTCAAAGCTACAGGCCGCCGACTATGACCAGGTCGCCAGTACGCCGTTGCCCGATGTGCTGGCAAAAAATTATCTCGACCATCAGGACTTTAGCTTACTGCCGGACACCATAAAGACATTGCCGTCGGTGAAACTGGATGAAAAGACACAGTTTATTGCTGTTGTGGCCTACTTTTCCGATAACCAGGCCAGCGAATGGAAATACATCACACCGGTGGAGGCCATCGGGCACAGCTATCGCCTGCTGGTACACATCCGGCAGAACAGCATTGAAATGAAAAAAGAGGGCAACTGACAATGGCGACCATGAAAAATAAAGTGCTCTGGCAGGAAGGGTTGTTCGCGATGCCGCAACATTTCCAGCAACAACAGCGCAATCAGGAATACCTGCTGAACCAACGTCTGAACGCACAAGGGGACTTTAGCTGGGGGTTTACAGCGCTGTCAGTTAATACTGAACTGCTTGCCCAGGGAAAAATCATGCTCGATAGCGCGGTGGGCTGTATGCCTGACGGCACCGTCTTCAGTATTCCTGAGCAGGATCCTCTGCCCACGCCTTTCCAGCCCCTCGATCTGTCAAAACCGGGAAGCCATGATATTTACCTTGCGCTGCCGGTTATCAGCGATATTACCTGCGAAATTTCCGGACGCC
>JBOFJM010000403.1:0-2926 GCA_051656825.1 Kluyvera sp. | reverse complement strand
CGATCTACGTTGATGTACGCCGCCAGCCCTTTGTCCTGCCAGTCGCTGCTGACATCGGAAAGCTGCGGCTGCGCCTGAAGTGCTGTCAGCAGTTGCGGAACCCATTCACTCAACGCCTCCAGCGAGTTGGCCTGGAGCGTGAATTGGTACTGAGTGCGGCTCACGGTGGTATCAATGGTTAAATCCTGCGTCGGTTGCAGGTAAAGATCGATACCAGGGATTTTCTCCACCGACTGTTGCAGGCGGCTTATCACCGTTTGCACTCGGTCGTCGCGCTCGTTCAGCGGCTTGAGGTTGATTTGCAAACGCGCGCTATTGAGCGCGGGATTCGTGCCATCGACGCCAACAAAGGAGGTCAGGCTTTCTACCGCAGGATCGTTAAGGATCGTGTCGGCCACCGTCTGCTGACGCTGCGCCATACTGGCGAACGATACCGACTGCGGCGCTTGCAGCGTGCCCTGGATAATGCCGTTGTCCTGAATCGGGAAGAAGCCTTTGGGAATGGTAACCCACAGAATGACCGACAGCGCCAGCGTACCCAGCGCTACGCTAAGGGTTAACCACGGGTGGTTTAACACGCGAGCCAGCAGGTGACCATAACCGGCAATCACCCGCTCGAAAAAGCGCTCGCTGGCGCGGGAGAAGCGGTTTTGCTTGCGTAGCGATTCATGGCTAAGCATTCGCGCACACATCATGGGCGTCAGGGTTAACGACACCACGGCGGAAATCAAAATGGCGACCGCTAGGGTAATGGCAAATTCGCGGAACAGGCGGCCAACGATATCGCCCATAAACAGCAGCGGGATCAGGACCGCAATCAACGAGAAGGTGAGGGAGATAATGGTAAACCCAATCTCACCCGCCCCTTTTAGCGCCGCCTGTAGCGGTTTCTCGCCTTTCTCGATGTAACGCGAGATGTTCTCGATAACCACGATGGCGTCATCGACCACGAAACCGGTGGCGATAGTCAGCGCCATTAACGTCAGGTTGTTAATGGAGAAATCGAGGAACACCATTACCGCGAACGTGCCGACCAGCGACAGCGGCACGGCGACACCAGGAATAATGGTTGCCGGGACGTTACGCAAGAACAGATAAATGATCATGACCACCAGCGCAATCGCCAGCAGCAGCTCGAACTGGGTGTCAGAAACCGAGGCGCGAATGTTGGTGGTGCGATCAGAAAGCACCTCTACCTTGACCGATTTGGGCAGGCTTTCGGTGAGCTGTGGCAACATCTGACGAATGCTGTCGGCGGTGGCAATAATGTTCGCGCCAGGCTGGCGCTGCACATTCATTACGATGGCTTGTTTTTTATTCGCCCACGCGCCAAGCCAGGCGTTTTCTGCCCCTTGTTCAATGGTTGCCACGTCGCCCAGACGAATCGCCGCGCCGTTTTTATAGGCGATAATCAGTTGGCGATATTCTTGCGCCGACTGCATTTGGTCGTTAGCCGAAAGCGTGACGGCGCGCGCCGGGCCGTCGAGGCTACCTTTGGCGGAGTTGACGTTGGCATTGGTAATGGCGGTGCGAATATCTTCGCTGGTCAAGCCTAACGCGGCAATCGCCTGAGCGTTCAGCTTCACCCGCACGGCAGGGCGCTGCCCCCCCGCCAGGCTGACCAGACCGACGCCGGAAACCTGGGAGATTTTCTGCGCCACGCGGGTTTCAACCATGTCTTCCACTTCGGTCATCGGCGTGGCAGAGGAGGTCACCGCCAGCGTCATAATCGGGGGATCGGCTGGGTTAACTTTGCTGTACACCGGCGGGTTTGGCAGATCATTGGGCAGCAGGTTCGTTGCCGCGTTGATAGCGGCCTGCACCTCTTGTTCTGCGACATCCAGCGGCAGCGTAAGCTGGAACTGAAGCGTCACCACCGACGCGCCGCCGGAGCTTTGCGACGACATCTGTTTCAGGCCAGACATTTGACCAAACTGGCGCTCCAGCGGGGCGGTAACCGCAGAGGTCATGACATCCGGGCTAGCGCCAGGATAGAGCGTGACCACCTGAATCGTAGGGTAGTCTACTTCCGGCAGCGCGGAAATCGGTAAAAAGCGGTAGCCGATAATCCCGGCCAGCAGAATCGCCACCATCAACAGCGTGGTGGCGACAGGGCGCATGATAAACAGGCGGGAAGGGCCACCTGTGTTGCTCGGCGGTAAAACTTGCATCAGCCGCGCGCTCCTTTATGGCCTGCTGCGGCAGCGGCGGGTTTGCTGGTGCTGGCGTCGTGAGCCGTCACCACTTCCACCTTCGCGCCTTCCGTTAAACGGTCGATACCGTCGGTTACGACACGATCACCGGCAGAAAGCCCGGCGTCGATAACCACTTTCAGGCTATTTTGAATACCTGGCACAACCGTATGTTTGCTGACTTTGTTATCGCTATTTAGCACCCAAACAAAGTGACCGTCGTTGCCCATTTGCAGCGCCGCCGTTGGGATAACTACCGCATTTTGCTGGGTATCGACTAGCATACGGGCGTTAACGAACTGGTTCGGGAATAGCGCATCGTCCTGGTTATTAAAACGGGCTTTGAGTTTGATGGTGCCCGTGGTGGCATCGATTTGGTTATCGAGGCTTAGTAGCGTCCCTTCGCTCAGTTTCTGCTTATTGGTGCGATCCCACGCTTCCACCACCAGCTTTTTACCCGCTTTCTGCGCGGCAACCACGGTGGCGATGTCGTTTTCAGGCAGCGTAAAGACCAGATCAATCGGATGCGTTTGGGTCAGCACCACAATGCCAGTGGTATCACCGCTGGAAATCTGGTTACCAATATCTACCTGTTTTAAACCAACGCGACCATCGATAGGCGCGGTAATGCGGCTCCAGTTAAGCTGCAACTGCGCGCTCGCTACCGCTGCTTCATCTGCCTTGATTGTGCCTTCGGCTTCACTCACCAGCGACTGTTGGGTATCCAGCTCCTG
>JBOFJM010000402.1:0-2218 GCA_051656825.1 Kluyvera sp. | reverse complement strand
TGACGCCACGCTATTCGCCGCCTGCCACGATTATCGTGAGCACTATCTGACCTACCAGCTACAACAACTCAACACCTTCGAGGAGCGCCTGGAGCGCTTTACCATTCCGCTGCCCACTGACCCTATCGCCCCGATGGCGGCATGGCTGAGTTTGGATAACCCTCAGATAATGTTAAGCATGTGCAAACCCGGCGACCATGCCAATGAATTGATTATCCGGCTGTTTAACCCCAGCGACACTGCGCAACTGGCCACCTTCTCATCACCGTATGACTATCAACTCTCAACCGTCACGCTGAACGAAGACCGCCGAGAGCCGGCCACAAAGCCCGTGGTCATTGCCGCCAAAGACTACATCACGCTTGCTGTAACGATCATCGATAGAGGTGACCATGCGATATGATAAATACCCAGAGGTCGCGGTTCCCCGCTACGATAACCATGCCTGGAAAGGCTGGTCATCGATTGCGGCAGCGCTATCACCCCAGCTCACTGGCAGAAAGAAAACGGTCCTGGTTATCGATTGCTACCCAGGCGTTCGCCTTGACGAACTGACGGCCCGCCTTTGTGCTTCGTTAAACGCAACATTGCTCATCAACGTTGAAACCGCCCGCCGCGACGAGCAGGATCTGCACCACTTTCTGGCGCGTAACCTGACTGACGATCGTGTCTTCGGCGTGCTTTCCTGCCACCAGCTCAGCGAGTTTTTCCTTGCCGATAAACTCAGCGCTCTGCGCCAGCAGGTCGCCGACTGTGAAGAAGGATTAGTTATTGTCTACGGCCCAGGCGCAGCACTCGTCCACCCCGGCGATGCGCTGATTTATGCTGATATGCCGCGCTGGGAAATCCAGCAACGAATGCGCCGTGGCGAGATGGGAAACTGGGGGGCTGACAACCCGCATGAGGATATGCTGCGCCGCTACAAACGAGCGTTCTTCGTGGAGTGGCGCGTTTTCGATAAACACAAAACGCCGTTGCTGAAACGTATGGACTTTCTGCTCGATACCACGGTTGCAGACGCTCCGGTGATGGTCAGCGGCGAGGCGCTACGGGCAGGATTGAAAGAGGCAACCTGCCGCCCGTTCCGCGTTGTCCCTTTCTTCGACCCCGGCGTATGGGGCGGGCAATGGATGAAAGAAAAATTCGATCTTCCCGCTGATGCGCCCAACTACGCCTGGGGCTTTGACTGTGTGCCAGAGGAAAACAGCCTGCTGCTGCGCTACGGCGACATACGACTTGAGATCCCGGCACAGGATTTAGTCCTGCTCTACCCGCGCCCTCTGCTGGGCGAAAAAGTCCATGCCCGTTTCGGCGCGGAATTTCCGATCCGTTTCGATTTTCTCGACACCATTGGCGGGCAAAACCTCAGCTTTCAGGTTCACCCACTAACGGAATATATCCAGCAGCAATTCGGGATGCACTACACCCAGGATGAGAGTTATTACATTCTCGACGCCGAACCCGGCGCAACGGTGTATCTGGGGCGAAAAACAGCCAGCTCCCCCCAGGCGCTTCTGGAAGACTTGCGCGCAGCCCAGCGGGGCGAAAAATCGTTTGATGATGCACGCTTTGTGAACGCGATCGCGGCAGCAAAGCACGATCACTTCCTGATCCCCGCCGGGACGATGCACTGCTCCGGCGCGGGTACGGTCGTGCTGGAAATTAGCGCTACGCCGTATATTTTCACCTTCAAGCTCTGGGACTGGGGCCGGTTGGGCCTGGATGGGCTGCCGCGTCCGGTTCACCTTGAACACGGCGAGCAGGTGATTGATTGGCAGCGCGATAGCGAGTGGGTGATGGAGAACCTGGTTAACCGCATTGAGCCTGTCGCCCACGGTGAAGGCTGGCACGAAGAGCGCACGGGGCTGCATGAGCGCGAGTTTATTGAAACGCGTCGCCACTGGTTCAGTCAGCCGGTGACGCATCACACCGGCGGTGGTGTCAACGTCCTTAATCTCGTCGAAGGTCAGGAAGCCACGGTAGACAGCCCGACGGGAGCCTTTGCGCCGTTTATCGTGCGCTATGCCGAAACCTTCATCATACCGGCAAGCGTAGGGGAATACCGCATTACCCCGTCGGGCGAAAGCCTTGACCAATGCGTGGCGACCATTAAAGCCTTCGTCAGAACCTAACCCACTCAGGGCGCGCGGCGGCGCGCCCGTTAATATCTATGTATAAGGTATTTCCATGAACGACAGCATCTTCACGGCGCTCCGCC
>JBOFJM010000401.1:0-5783 GCA_051656825.1 Kluyvera sp. | reverse complement strand
TAGATAACCAAGATAAACAACTGCTGAGCTACGGCCCGGCGTTTACCGTTTTTATCATCGGCTGTCTGCTCAGCCTGCCTTATAGCCAGACATTGATGATCACGCCTTTATTACAATTTTTGTTTTATCTGACGAGCGGTTCGGCCCTGGTCATTCGCCGCACCGTTCATCGTTCAAGCCGGAGGGAGTATGAGTAACCTGCCTTTTATCACTGCCAGCATTAAGACCTTTAATGAGGCAAAAGGCATTGAGAAAACCATAGACAGCATCGATAGACAGTTGGCGGCATACCCGCACGAAGTCATCGTCGCCGATAGCCTGTCTACCGACAACACCCGCGAATTGGCCAGTGCCAAAGGCGCGACGGTGGTGTCATTACTTCACCCGGAAGAACGCAGCTGTGGTGTCGGTCACCAGTTGGGCTATTTGCATAGCCACGGCGAGTTTCTGCTGCTGATGGACGGTGATATGGAGCTGGACGAAGGCTTTATTGATGCCGCCGTGGCCTTTTTACAGTCTCATCCTGACTATGCGGGCGTGGCAGGCCGCGTGACGATGGACGAAGGCAGCAACTACGAGTTTAAGTCGCGCAAACAGCGTCTCGACCGGATCTATCCGCTGGGCGATTGCGATCACCTGGCGGGCGGTGGCTTGTACCGACGCAGCGCCATCGAGAAAGTGGGCTACCTCACGCATCGTGGGCTGCACGGCTATGAAGAAGCAGAGCTGGGTATTCGCCTGCTTAGCGCAGGTTTTAAACTTCACCGTTTGGATGTGCCCTACTTCAGCCATACCTCGCATACCCTGCCGACTTTCGCCATGCTTCGCTACCGCTGGAAAAACCGTTTCCTGAGCTGTTCTGGCGAGCTGCTGCGCAGTTCGTGGGGTAAACCCTGGTTCCGCGATGCCTTAAGCATTGCCCGTAACGAAATCATTTTTACCCTGTATGTGCTGGGGCTGCTGGCGGTGTTGTTCACCGGGCATCCGCTGCTGTGCGCGCTTTCGCTGCTGCCGCTGGTGCTGTTTATTTTGTTAAAAACCGTCAAGAACCGGTCACTGTTCGCCGGTCTGCATAGCGTTCTGAACCTGACGGTGTTTTCTGCCGGGTTGATTCGTGGGCTGCTGACCCCGATGCCAGACCCCTTGCAACCACCGGAAAATACCGTTGTCAGTCATCAGGATGCGGAAAAATGAAAGTCCTGCTCGTTAATAAGTTCTTCTTTATCAAAGGCGGCGCTGAAACCGTCTATTTCCAGGAAAGTGACCAGCTCAAAGCGGCGGGGATCCAGGTGATGGATTTCGCCATGCAGCATAAGAGCAATTTTGCCTCGGCCTATTCCGACTGGTTTGTCAGTAACGTCGATTATCACGGTCGCGATGGCATCATCGGCAAGGTCAAAACGGCCATCAACTTTATCCATAACAGCGAGGCATGTCAGAAATTTAACGACCTGCTGCTGCGTGAAAAACCGGATATTGTGCATTTCCATAATATTTATCATCAGCTTACGCCGTCGATTATTGGTATTGCCAAGCGTTTTGGCTGCAAAACGGTACTGACCGCGCACGACTACAAAATTGTCTGCCCGTCTTACACCATGCTGCGCGATGGTCATATCTGCGAAGCCTGTCTGGATGGTTCAGTCTTTAACGCCTTCCGCTACCGTTGCCAGGAAGGATCTGCGGGCAAAAGCCTGCTGCTGTCGCTGGAAGCGCTGTGGCAGGATCTGGCGCGCAACTACCACAAACTGGACGCCATTATTTCGCCGAGCGCATTTTTGCGTGAGAAAGTGATTCGTAAAATCACCGATGTGCCCGTAGAGGTCATCGTCAACGGCATTGATGATAGCCAGCCGATTGGCGACAACCGCGACGAGGGCTACTTCCTGTTTATTGGCCGTCTGAGCCGGGAAAAAGGGGTCGCTACGCTTGCGCAGGCGCATCAGCAGATGAAACACCGTCTGCCGCTAAAAATTGCCGGTGATGGCCCGCTGTATAAAGACCTGGTCGCGCGCTTCCCGGGGGCGGAATTCCTCGGCTATCAGCAGCAAGGCGAAGGGCTGAATAACCTGATTCGCCACGCCCGCGCGGTGATTGTCCCTTCCGAATACTACGAGAACTGCTCGATGTCGGTGCTGGAAGCAATGTCGTTTGGCAAGCCGGTCGTTGGCGGCAACATCGGCGGTATTCCAGAGCAAATTCGTGACGGCGAAGAAGGACGGCTGTTTGAACCCGGCAATGTGACCGAACTGGCCGCGATTCTGGATGAGCTATCCTGCGACCCCGACGGCGCACGCCAGCTTGGCGAACGCGCCCGCCAGCGCTTAGAGCGCAAATACTCGCTGCGTGTACACATGGAAGCGTTAATCGCGCTGTACCAGAAATTGCTAAATGGAATGCCTAATGACTAAGCGAATCACCGTGCTGGGAACGCGCGGTATCCCTGATGTGCTGGGCGGCGTGGAAACGCATTGCCAGAATCTTTACCCGGCGATTAAAGCGCATAACGATGTCGATATATGCGTGATTGCCCGCTCACCGTATGTGACCTATCGTCGCGGCGTCTATCAGGGGGTTAAAACACGGGCGATTTGGGCACCAAAGAAAAAGTCGCTGGAAGCGATTGTCCATTCAACGCTCGCCGCACTGGCCTCTCGCGTTGACGGCTCTGACGTGGTTCACGTTCATGCCGTCGGGCCTGGTTTGGTGGTTCCCCTGCTGCGCTTGCTGGGTAAAAAAGTGGTGTTTACCCACCACGGGCCAGACTACGTGCGCCAAAAATGGGGCGGCTTCGCACGCAAAATGTTGATGCTTGGCGAGCGCTGGGCGGTGAAATACGCCAATGAAGTTATCGTGATTTCTGAGGTGATTAATACGCTGATTCAGGAACAGTATGGGCGTAATGACGCGCATTTGATTCCAAATGGTGTGCATCTTCGGCCACCGCTGGAGGGCGAAATCGCGCATAACGTGCTGGATGCCTATTCGCTAAAACCGCGTGAATACGTGGTGGCGGTGAGCCGTTTTGTGGAAGAAAAAGGGCTGCATGATCTGATTGCCGCCTGGAAGCAGTCCGATATCCGCTGGCCTTTAGTGCTGGTGGGCGATGCCGACCACCCGACGCAGTACAGCGAAAAGCTCAAACATCTGGCGCGTGAAACGCCAGGGGTTATCCTGACCGGCTTTGTCAGTGGCGATACCTTGCAGGCCATATTCTCACAGGCGCGGCTGTTCGCGATGCCCTCTTACCATGAAGGCCTGCCGATTGCGCTACTGGAGGCGATGTCGTATTCGTTGCCGGTCATCATCAGCGATATTCCGGCTAATCTTGAAGTGGGGCTTGAGGCAGAGGCTTATTTTCCGGTGGGCGATGTCGCCGCGCTGGCGGCAAAAATAGCCCAACGAATCGACTTGCCAGGCCAGGATTACCAAAACTATCTGACCCGTTACAACTGGGATACTATTGCCGAGCAAACCATGCAGGTTTACCGACAGTTGCTCAATAACAAAACAGGCTAATTTTTTGGATAAAACGAACAAACAGCCCTATGCGCTGGAGCGTTTTTATCGCTCTCTGGACGAAGAAACCATCAACTCGCTAACGGAAAAACAGAAGCAGGCGCTGGAGAAAGCGGTGCTGAATATCACCCTGACGACCCGTCATCGGATAGATTTTCGCCGTAGCTTTCCCCTGTTTGCTCGCCGCTACTATATGGTGTTTTTGCTGGGCCGCGACCTGCGCCGCAGGCCACGTGAAGAAGTCTCATCGGTACGGCGGCTGGGCGTTTCATTGTTGATGGTATTAGCCATTCTTATCGGACTGGGTTCGGTGTTTATTGCGCTGTATCTGATTAAATCCGCGCTTGGGATCGATATTTTCCAAAACTACCATTTGGGGCTTTGGGATTGGCTAATGAAGCATCGTCAGTAAATGGGTATGAACAAGGAGTGCAACATGCGGTGCCCGACACCGAGTTTAGGCAATATTCTTCCGTTGGCTATCGCCATCGCCGGAATGGCCTTCACCTCTGCGCAGGCGAGCGATAACACGCTTACCGTACACCCTCACCCTCTCACCCGCCCGTTGACCAACCCAGGCAACGGGATTGCCAGTTTCCACGACGGCTATGGTGAACGTTTGCCGGTTTCAAAGTATCCCAATACGGGTATTGAATATCAGCGTTATTACTGGAGCGATCTGGAGCCTCAGGAGGGTAAATACAATTTTGCGCTCGTTGACGGGGCATTCGCCGTTGCGGCGCATCATCATCCTGCGATGAACGTCGGCCTGCGTTTTATGGCTCTGGATGAGCCGGAATCCGGTTCACGCGTTCCCGACTGGTTAATAAAGAAAGGCATTAAAGGCAACTGGACGCCGGATGGCAGAACGTTTGTGCCCGATCTCGATGATCCTGTTTTTCTTCAGTACGCCCAGCGTCTGTTAACGGCATTTGGCCGCCGGTATGACGGCAATCCTGAACTGGCGTATATCGACATCGGAATGGTGGGGTCGTGGGGGGAGTGGCATAACAGTAATTTCCCGACTATCAAGCCGTTGCTCAAACGCTACACGCCGGAACAGCTCGACCGCTACGTTGATCTGCACTTCGATGCCTTCCCTCGCACGCCTAAAATCATGCTGATTAGCGGTGGAGAAACGCTGGCCAGAGCGGTGAAAAAAGGGGCCGGTTGGCGCGCAGACTGCTTGGGTGACTGGCACAATTTTACCCGCGAGTGGAGCCACATGCGCAACGATTACCCGGAGCGTCTGGCAGCGGCAAAGGCATCGTGGAGCGGGTTTGATGACGCGTGGAAAAAAGCTCCTGTGAGCTTTGAGATTTGCGGATATATGGCCGAGTGGAAAAGCGTGCAGCACTACACGCGTAAACAGGTGCAAGCCACGTTTGACTGGGCATTGCAACATCACGCCAGCACACTCAACTTGAAATCACGAGAAGTACCGGCGGAGTATCGCGATATTCTGGATAAAGCGCTGACCCGGCTTGGCTATCGTTTTCGCGTTGTTTCTCTGACGCATGACGCCACTCGCCACGCCGGCCAGGCGATTGCCCTGACCAGCCGTTGGTCTAACGATGGTGTTGCGCCTATTTACCTGCATTATCAGCTAGCCTGGCGCTTGCAGGATGCCAACGAACAGACGGTTGCGCAGTCAACCGCCAATGATGATATTCGCCAGTGGCTACCCGGCAATCACGCCTCACACTTTGCCCTACCCACGCCTAAAAACCTGAAACCAGGCCGCTATCATCTGGACGTTGCGCTGGTTGACGAGCACCAGAAGGCGCGCATTCAGTTGGCGAACGAAGGCAAACTCGCTGACGGCTGGTATCGCCTGTCATCACTCACCTTTCAGTAAACGCCTCTGGCAAAGGCACGAATACATTAGCGCTGGAACCAAGCAGCCAGTGGGGCCAGCGTGCTACACGGTGGTGAATCATCACCTTTAAAGGGACGGAGCACCCAATGCAGGGAAATCGCTCCGCCTGACTATCTGGGAAACAAAGAAATAATGGATATGAGAGTAAAGATTATTGCCGCTTTAATAGGCTCGGCAATGATCGTGTCTGCGTTAAATAGCTGTACGGATACGCCAGACAATATTAGCGATAGCAGCCCTCCTGCCGCCGAGCCGGTAGCGGAGAATGCGCAGCAAGACGCAGCGGCGGTGATTAGCGGTAACGAGGCGAAGGCTAAAATCGGCGAGTACGCCTTTGATGATTTAACCGATACCAGCCAATTCCCAAGCCTGAATAAGCAGTTGG
>JBOFJM010000400.1:0-2571 GCA_051656825.1 Kluyvera sp. | reverse complement strand
TTCCTGGTTCTGCTGCTGGCTGGAGCGCCAGTGCAACAAGGTGATGCCATCGGCGGTGAAAAACTTTTTTACCCCTCTGGTGTGCATCGCGGTGACCGTGCCATTGACGTTCCTCGCCATTGGGCCGCTGGCGACTGGGCTGGGCGAACTGCTGGCGGCGGGTTTCCAGGTGGTTTATCAGTTTGCGCCGTGGCTGGCGGGCGGTATTCTCGGCGCGGTGTGGCAGGTCTGTGTGATTTTTGGCCTGCACTGGGGGCTTATCCCACTGATGATGAACAATATGGCGATACTCGGCCACGACCCGATGCTGGCGATTCTGCTGCCTGCGGTGTTTGGTCAGGTGGGAGCGGCGCTCGGTGTGTTCCTTAAAACGCGCGATGTGCGCCTGAAATCGCTGGCTGGATCGGGCGCTATCGCCGGGGTCTTTGGTATCACCGAACCGCTGGTCTATGGTGTTACATTGCCGAACCGTCGTCCGTTTATTTTTGGCTGCGTCGGCGGCGCGCTGGGCGGGGCGATTATTGGCCTGAGCCAGAGCCAGGTGTACTCCTTTGGGCTGGCGAGCATCTTTACGCTGGCGCAGATTATTCCATCGAGCGGTATGGATGCCACGGTATGGGGCGCGGTTATCGGCGTGGCGGTGTCATTTATTTTCGGCTGTGTTATGACGCTGATTGCCGGTTTACCCGCTGTGACAGCACCGCAAAAACAGGCTGCGCCTGCGGCAACGTCGGTGGCTGCGGTGGCCGGTGATGATGACATCGTGGCCCCGCTGAGCGGTGTGACGCTGCCGCTGGATGAAGTGCCTGACCCGACCTTTTCTAGCGGTGTGATGGGCGCTGGCGCGGCGATTATCCCTGCCGAAGGGCGCGTTGTCGCGCCTTTCCACGGCGAGGTTGCCTCGCTGTTTGTCACCCGACACGCCATCGGCCTGCTGAGCGATAGCGGTATCGAGGTGTTGATTCACGTCGGTATCGACACCGTCAAACTCAACGGCGAGCACTTCACCGCCTATGTGAAAGAGGGCGATAAAGTGAAGCCCGGCGATCTGCTGATTGCGTTCGATCGCGACGCCATTCTTAACGCGGGCTACGACCTGAGTACGCCAATCATTATTAGCAATAGCGACGACTACGCCGGGCTTGAGCCGATGCACTCGTCCCCTTACGTCCATGCGGGTGAACCTTTCCTGCATGTTAAACGCTGAAATTTACGGAGAAAGCCATGAGTAAGAAGTTTCCAGACGGGTTTTTATGGGGCGGCGCGCTGGCGGCCAACCAGGTTGAAGGCGCGTGGCAGGAGGACGGCAAAGGAGTATCAACGTCTGACATGCTGCCAAACGGTATTTTCGGCGATGTGGTAGAGCGTGTGCCGGGCGAACGTAGGATCAAAGATGTCGCTATCGACTTCTATCATCGCTACCCGGAAGACATCGCCCTGTTCGCAGAAATGGGCTTCACCTGCCTGCGCGTATCCATTGCCTGGACACGTATTTTCCCGCGGGGCGATGAGCTGGAGCCGAACGAAGCGGGGCTGGCCTGGTACGACGCGCTGTTTGATGAGCTGGCGCGCCACAATATTCAGCCGATGGTGACGCTTTCGCACTACGAGATGCCGTGGGGGCTGGTGGAGAACTACGGCGGCTGGGGCAACCGTAAGCTGATTACGTTCTTCGAACGCTATGCGCGCACGGTGTTCACCCGCTACCGCGACAAGGTGAAACTGTGGCTGACCTTTAATGAAATCAACATGTCGCTTCATGCGCCGCTGACCGGTGTGGGCCTGAAAGCGGGCTGCACCGAGGCTGAAATCTACCAGGCGATTCACCATCAACTGGTTGCCAGTGGGCTGGCGGTGAAAGCCTGTCACGAGATTATTGCGGATGCCAAAATTGGCAATATGCTGCTTGGCGGCCTGACCTATCCGCTCTCCTGTAAGCCAGCCGATGTGTTCTCCACCTTGCAGGAGAACCGTACCTGGCAGTTCTTCGGCGATGTGCAGTGCCGTGGCGCGTATCCTGGCTATATGCAGCGCTATTTCCGCGATAAAGGCATCACCCTGGATATCACCGAGGAAGACCACGACGCCCTGCGCCACACTATCGATTTTATCTCTTTCAGCTACTACATGACCGGTTGTGTTACCGCTGACTCTGATCTGGTGGAGAAACTGCGCGGTAATATTCTCGATATGGTTCCAAACCCGCATCTGGAAAGCTCCGAATGGGGCTGGCAGATTGACCCTCTGGGCCTGCGCACCCTGCTGAACGTGCTGTGGGATCGCTATCAGAAGCCGTTGTTTATCGTCGAAAATGGGCTTGGCGCACAGGATAAACCGGATGCCGATGGCCGCATTCGCGACGACTACCGCATCAGCTACCTCAACGACCATCTGGTGCAGGCGCGGGAAGCGATTGAAGACGGCGTGGAGCTGTGATGTGGTCTAGCAATATTGGACACTCGTTAAGGTTTTTTACGCCGCATGCTTTTCTTTAGCATACGGCGTCTGACCATTATTGAAGCTATGCGGCCTGCGCTGGTTATAGTAATTCGTCATATAACTCAGAATATC
>JBOFJM010000399.1:0-1713 GCA_051656825.1 Kluyvera sp. | reverse complement strand
AGCTTCCTGATGGTTGTCGGTGTTATCAACACCAACGGCACCATGAACCAGGATGATATTTCTGACTACGTGGCCGCCAACATGAAGGATGCCATCAGCCGTACCAGCGGTGTGGGTGACGTGCAGCTGTTCGGTTCTCAGTACGCGATGCGTATCTGGATGGACCCGAACAAACTGAACAACTTCCAGCTGACACCGGTTGACGTAATTGCCGCGCTGAAAGCCCAGAACGCCCAGGTCGCCGCCGGTCAGTTAGGCGGTACGCCTCCGGTGCCGGGCCAGCAGTTGAACGCCTCTATCGTGGCGCAAACTCGTCTGACCAACACCAAAGAGTTCGGTAACATTCTGCTGAAAGTGAACCAGGACGGTTCACAGGTTCGCCTGCGCGACGTTGCGAAGGTTGAACTGGGCGGTGAGAACTATGACGTTATTGCTAAGTTTAACGGCCAACCGGCTTCCGGCCTGGGGATTAAACTGGCGACCGGTGCGAACGCGCTGGATACCGCTAACGCTATCCGTGCTGAACTGGCGAAAATGGAACCGTTCTTCCCGTCAGGTCTGAAAATCGTTTACCCATACGACACCACGCCATTCGTTAAAATCTCGATTCACGAAGTGGTGAAAACGCTGGTTGAAGCGATAATCCTGGTGTTCCTGGTGATGTACCTGTTCTTGCAAAACTTCCGCGCAACGTTGATCCCAACGATTGCGGTGCCGGTGGTATTGCTCGGGACATTTGCGGTACTTGCCGCATTCGGCTTCTCGATAAACACCCTAACGATGTTCGGGATGGTGCTCGCCATCGGCCTTCTGGTGGATGACGCCATCGTGGTGGTCGAGAACGTTGAGCGTGTGATGTCCGAAGAGGGGCTACCGCCGAAAGAAGCGACGCGTAAATCCATGGGCCAGATTCAGGGCGCACTGGTCGGTATCGCGATGGTGCTATCTGCGGTATTTATCCCGATGGCCTTCTTCGGTGGTTCTACAGGGGCAATCTATCGCCAGTTCTCTATCACCATCGTTTCGGCAATGGCGCTGTCCGTTGTGGTCGCACTGATCCTGACTCCAGCACTGTGCGCCACGATGCTTAAACCTATCACCAAAGGCAGCCACGGTGCGACCACCGGGTTCTTTGGCTGGTTTAACCGCATGTTCGATAAGAGTACGCACCACTACACCGATAGCGTAGGTAACATTCTGCGCAGCACCGGTCGTTATCTGCTGCTGTATCTGATTATCGTCGTCGGCATGGCGTTCCTGTTTGTCCGTCTGCCTAGCTCGTTCCTGCCGGACGAAGACCAGGGCGTATTCCTCAGCATGGCGCAGTTGCCAGCGGGTGCGACCCAGGAACGTACGCAGAAAGTGCTGGATGAGATGACCAACTATTATCTCACCAAAGAGAAAGACAACGTTGAGTCGGTGTTTGCGGTTAACGGCTTCGGCTTCGCCGGTCGTGGTCAGAACACCGGTATCGCGTTCGTTTCTCTGAAAGACTGGAGCCAACGTCCTGGCGAAGAAAACAAAGTTGAAGCAATTACCGGTCGTGCGATGGGTTACTTCTCGCAGATTAAAGATGCGATGGTCTTCGCCTTTAACCTGCCCGCTATCGTTGAACTGGGTACTGCAACTGGCTTTGACTTCCAGCTGATTGACCAGGCGGGTCTGGGGCATGAAAAACTGACTCAGGCGCGTAACCAACTGCTGGGGATGGTT
>JBOFJM010000398.1:0-1519 GCA_051656825.1 Kluyvera sp. | reverse complement strand
GCCAAATGGCTGGGTAGTACGCTGATCAACCGGCATCACCGCTTCCAGCGCATCAGGGGTAATGGCAGTAAATTCGATGCCGACATGTCCTACCATACAGTGTTTGCCCATCTCATTCAGCTGGGCCAATGTTGCAGTTCGTTTCCAAATTTTCATGGCGATATTCTGTTTATTATCCGTCAGTAAGTGATGATTACGCTTGGCTGCGCAGGATAGAAAGCAGCGCCTGCGCAGGATGCAAGATACGCTCTTTTTCCATGCGCTTAACTTGGCTACGGCACGAATAACCGGTGGTCAGACAGCGATTCAATGGCCGAATTTTCAGCTGCGCTTGCCAAGACAGGCGATAAATTCCGTGGGAATTGTCTCGGTTTTTCGCCTCATGCCCATACGTGCCGGCCATGCCACAGCAACCGACGCTGACCGCCTGCAACTCGGCGCCAAAATGAGCAAAGATCGCTTTCCAATCCGCCGAGCTTTGTGGCAACGCGGTGCTTTCCGTGCAGTGCCCCAGCAAATACCAGACATCTGATGATTTACTCAGCGCCGGAACCGAGCCAAGACGCGGACGCAGCCACTCCTGCACCAATTGCACCTCAAATGTACCCCGCGCGTCACCCAGCGCTTCACGGTATTCATCGCGATAGCACAGCACCAGTGCCGGATCGACGCCCACCAGCGGAATCTCGAGCGCAGAGAGCTGATTTAAGAATTCAGCCGTGCTGGCCGCGGTGCGGGCAAATTCACGTAAAAAGCCTTTCACATGCTGCGGCTTGCCATTGGGTTTAAACGGCAACAATACCGGCTTGAAGCCCAGATGCTCGGCCAAGCGGACAAAATCCGCGACCACTTGCGCATCATAGAAGCTAGTAAACGGATCTTGCACGACCAGCACATGGCGAGCTTTCTCTTCTGCCGATAACGCTTGTAGCTGCTCCAACGAGAAAGTCAGTGCCGCATGGCCCGTCAACTCTTCGCGCAGCGTCGGCACTGACAGCGAAGGCACATCAATCATGCCGATGGTTTTCTCGGTTAACGTCTGCATCCACGCCGGCTGCATGATGGCATTGAACAGTTTCGGCGCTTTGGCCATCAGCGGTGCATACTGCTCGACCGTCGCCACCATGTAATCTCGGGCTGGCCGCAAATAGCGGGTGTGGTAGAGCTGCAAAAAGCGCGCACGAAACGCCGGCACGTCAATCTTGATAGGGCACTGGGTCGAGCAGGCTTTGCAGGCCAAACAGCCCGCCATTGCCTCTTTCACCTCATGGGAAAAGTCATACTCGCCACGGCGCGCCGCCAAGGTATAGCGGGTTTTATCCATCAGCTCGCGAAAGCTAAATGACGAACCGGCCAGTTGCTGCTCTATGCTCAGCACATCAGCGCCTTCATCGGCCAACATGGTCAGCCATTCGCGCACCAACGCGGCACGCCCTTTTGGAGAATGGCGGCGATCGCGGGTTATTTTCACTGACGGGCACATCGGGCTGTGCGTATCAAAGTTAAAGCACAAGCCGTT
>JBOFJM010000397.1:0-4401 GCA_051656825.1 Kluyvera sp. | reverse complement strand
AGCAGTTGATAGTGCTGGCTGAGTAAATTTAGGCGCTGGCTCAGATTCAAGCCTCGGCTTAAGTAAGGGCGATGCAAACGTAAGGCAACCGACGGCTCTTTTTGCGCCAACGAGCACAGCGCATCGGTTTGGCCAATCGTACTCAGCCAGCGCAGCGTCCACGGAAATGTGAGAAGTGAGCGCAGGAAAAACTTGATCCGATTTTTAGGATGATGCAAACAACCTTGCTGAGTCAGGCGACCACTACTGAGGTTAAACAGCATCCGCACACCGGCAGACGTTATTGGGGTATCAGTATTACGTAGGGAAGGGCAAAGTTCAGGTGAAAAAAGCAGGTGGTTCATAACGTCTCTGTCGTATAGCCGTGGAACAATGGCGCCATATATACGCGCTGTCACCTAAACGGTAGGACAACTGAACTGAGGTTTGTTGCATATCTGAACAATCAGATAGACACCGCATGCGATAGCGGTATAGAAAGAGATAAAAGTCGTCACAAAACACGATTAATGTGATTTTTACCGCTCTTCTAGACTTTTTTGCTTGAAAACTGCACATTGTGCATGAATGTCAGCCAGATGGCCGTTAATTCTGGTTTCGGGTGTTGACATAACGCAGGAATCAGGTAGTATCTGCATCCGTTCCCGGGGACATGAAAACATAACGTTTTGATGTTAAAGGGAAAATGAAAAATGGTAATTGAAAGCGATATGCGGGAATAGCTCAGTTGGTAGAGCACGACCTTGCCAAGGTCGGGGTCGCGAGTTCGAGTCTCGTTTCCCGCTCCAAAAAGGCGCGTTAACAAAGCGGTTATGTAGCGGATTGCAAATCCGCCTAGTCCGGTTCGACTCCGGAACGCGCCTCCAATTTCTCTCATCATAGTTTTACATCAGTCGCGGGATGGAGCAGCTTGGTAGCTCGTCGGGCTCATAACCCGAAGGTCGTTGGTTCAAATCCAGCTCCCGCAACCAGTTTTAAACAAAACGCACTAGCGGTTTGTCGCGAAGAAAGAATCTGTCGCGGGGTGGAGCAGTTTGGTAGCTCGTCGGGCTCATAACCCGAAGGTCGTTGGTTCAAATCCAGCCCCCGCAACCAGTTTTATGTGCCACCGATGGGTGGCAGACAAGAAAAAGAAAGAATTTGGCGCGGGATGGAGCAGTTTGGTAGCTCGTCGGGCTCATAACCCGAAGGTCGTTGGTTCAAATCCAGCTCCCGCAACCACATTTAAAAAGCCCACTGAAAACTCAGTGGGCTTTTTTGTATTTGATGTTTCCCTTCCGTATCATGTTCTTTTGTATCGTTCGCCATTTTCCCAACCCATTTCTTTCATCTTTATGACTGGAGTCTAACCGGTTCCTCAAGGGCGTATTTAAATCGCAGGTTGGATCGCCAAACAGGCGACTTGCAACTGTATTGCCAGTGTTTGCGGCTGGCGTGAGGGAGGGATCTGGATCTCTCCACCGATCGATAGGATCTGCTCGACATAATGATCAGGGGATTCAGCGGTTTTAAACTCCCAGCTATTTCCATTACGAGTCAAAGGTTGTATCCCCGCAAACAGTTCGGTAGATAGCAGCTGTACGGAGCTTGTAGTTGGCGCAAACGGTGTTTGCAGGGTTAATTGCAAAATGCTGTTAGCGGGGGCGCTAATTCGAATGCGCCCGGGCATGGGGGGCTGTTTATTCGAAACAGCGAGCCCCGGCGAGACGATAAGCCCCCCCATACCATCGACTACCGCCCAGCCGGCCAGATTTTTCTGCATCCGTAGTTTGCCAAAATCCAGCGGATTGACCGTTTCGATAGAAACTTGATTGCAACTGATGGCACCGGCCAAAGCGGAATGAAACAGTAAAGCGCTGCCTAATAAAACAGGGAGCCACGGTAAACTCAGCGCAATGCCTTGTTTGAGTGCTAAAACGGCGTTTTTCATGGTTCGACATCCTGTTGTAAGCTGCCTTGAGCGAGCAAGAGATTAAAGGTTGCACTGCTTGGGCTGTCGCGTAGGGTAATAGCGAGTGCACCGGAGGGGATGGGCGTCAGTTCGATGTCTTGTTGAGGCGCTAGCCGCAGTTGCCATTCCCCGCGGTAAGCGCTATCAAAGCTGTAGTAGCCATCCGATAGCGTACTGGTTTCTGCATAGACTTTTCCGTCTGCGCTCAGCAGTTGTAACCGCACATGCTCCAACGGATCTTTACTGCCGCTGGAGTCTTGTTGCATCAGGATACCGTTCAGCTCTTTCGCCTCTATCACGCCCATACTAACGGGTAGGGTTTGACCCGGGCGTGGCCAGATCTCAACGGCGGGTTGCATGGGCGTGAGAAACGGGTCGGGTAGTGAGTCAGCCTGCAGTTTCAGGATCGTCGGTGAGGTTGCGGATAAGCCGCTCAACAGCACTCGGCCATTTTGATCGGTTTTGATCGGGTGCAGAAAATCATTATTCAGCACACCAATATCGGCTAAGGGGCGAGATTGACCTTGTGCTGTTTGCTGCGAAACTAGCAAATCAGCGGCACCATTATAGGTATTACTGGTACTGCTGATGGTAAAGCCCTTGTTCGGTTGGTACGCTAGGGCGAAATTAAGGCCTGCTGCCAAAGAATATTCGCCTTCTGCTGACCGAGATACGCCTAGAGACAGGGTTGAAAAGCCCAGATCTTTATTCCATGCCAGTCCCGCGCCAAGTCCTGAATTAGGGGTGTAGCTCAGGTTAAGATTCAGTGAGTCATTGTTGTAATAACGCCAGAGCGCTGAGAAATTGCTATATTGAAATCCCAAGCTGTTATCCAACCGGTAATAAACTTCCCCGCGAAAATCAAAAAGATCACGTCGATAGGATGCTAATAAGCGATAACTATTTTGTGTATCGGCGGTCAGTTGTCCTGCGTAGCTGTCTTGTACTCGTTCGAACTGGTGGTTAAAGAACAGATCACCAATATTATGGCTATAGTTGATGTTGGCCAAGACATGACGATATTGGTCAAATTGCACTTCTTGGGTGGCGGATAGGGAAAGGTAACCTAACGCAGGAGACAAGCGATTGATGGGAATACCGACTCGGCCTTCTAACCGAGAGCGAAGCGAGCTGTTTCCTCGCAAGTTTTGGATAGAGGTGAAATCCTCATCATAATGCTCATATTCTACGCTAAATGGCAGATAGTTTAGGGGAACATAGGTTTTGCCATAAAACCCTAATCCACCGGCCTGTTGTTTAACGACTCCACCAGAAAAGTTCACTGCGCCCAGAACTGGGCGTAGCTCCATACCGTAATAGTTACTGGCCTCCGATATCGGTTCATTACTGTAAATTGGGCCGAAAAATGTGTCGTTGTCTTCTTGTTCGTCAAATGTGGTTTTTAGTAACGGCGAACGAGCGGCAAAAAATCCGGTAGTCAGCCAGCGGGTTAAGCCATAATCAAGGCGCAGAGAGCCTACTATTTCACCAGAGAAAGGGTTGTCGGCTTTATCCACGACTGGCAGCAATGCATCATTAGCTTGCGCCAGATAGCCGTAAGATTGAAATTCTCCCACGGGCACATTGTTGCTGCTGATATCTTGTTGGTAACTAATTTCTCTGACTTGGCCCTGTGGGCCGTATAACACCACGCGGATATTATTACTGCCATATCCCACCGGAATTTGGGTAAAGCGATAACGGCCATTATTATTAACCGGCTGGAAACTGTATAAGCGGCTACCGATATACAGCTCGGCATCCCAGCCTGGAGGTGCATCGCCTTCGATGATAGTGGTGTCAAAATTCGTGGTGCGGGTGAGCGGCGCGGCTTGGAAACGCATGCCACGCCCACTCGGCATACCTTGGATTAAAGGAACACTCAGGCCACTGATATCACCAAACTGCAAATCATATAAATGAGGGATATTAAACACGTTGCCACGCGGGTCGCGTCGCCCCGTCTGCAGGCGAAGATCTGACAATGGCTTATCATTATTGCCACTGACAAACAGGGTATTTGTCATGTACAGGGCTTCAGCTACCATCAGCATGTTATAGCTGCCGTTATATTGCCCACTGTTGTTTCGCTCAGCACTCAAGGATACATCGGCTTCTGGCGTACCAAAAAACTGGTAAGGGAAGTCGACTGTTATAGGGGCGACTGCCGATGGTTGCTCTGTTTGTAATGGCATTCGCCAGCGATTTTCGCGTGCAACCCGCAAATCAATCGGCCATGGACGTGCAGTTTCAATGGCTAGGCGCTGTGTGCTTTGATCAAATTGGATATTCAAATTAAACGCTTTTTCTAGCAATGTTGCCGCGATATAAATTGTATCCTGAGCGGTGAAAAAATCCTGTGTGGAGAAGGCCGCGCTAGCGCCATTAATGCGTAGCGTGTGTTTATCGAGGTTGGCCTCTAAGGCTTCACCGGTGTTAGCTAACAATAG
>JBOFJM010000396.1:0-1906 GCA_051656825.1 Kluyvera sp. | reverse complement strand
TGTTCTAACCGTTGCTGAAGCCAGGGGTCTTGATAGTCGGCGGTGGTGGCAAACTCGCCGCCGAAGGTTTGCTCGCTGTAGTTTTTCAGCACCGGCACATACAGGCTGCCCTGGTAGCTCACCAGCAGCGGGCGGTCGTTGGCGATAAGCTCGGCGCACAGGCTGCACACAAACAGCAGCATAAAAATCCACAGCGACCAATAACCACGGCGGTTGTGGCAAAAACGCGCCCAGCGGGCTTGATTGACGGTGTTTAAGCGCATCTTAGCGGCCCTCAAAATCAATGCGCGGGTCTACCAGCGTGTAGCTGATATTCATCAGCAAGCCTATCAGGGTGAAAATATACAGCGTGCCAAACATCACCGGATAGTCGCGAGAAACCGTGGCCTCGTAGCCCAGAAGCCCCAGGCCGTTAAGCGAGAACATCACTTCTATCAGCAGTGAGCCGGTAAAAAACATGCTGATAAACGTTGCCGGAAAACCCGCGATAACCAGCAGCATGGCGTTGCGAAAAACGTGTCGCCATAAAATGTGTTTCTCACTGACGCCTTTTGCCCGCGCGGTAACGACATACTGCTTACGAATCTCATCAAGAAATGAGTTTTTAGTCAGCATGGTCAGTGCCGCAAAGCCGCCAATCACCGTCGCCAGTACCGGTAATGTGATGTGCCAGAGATAGTCGGTGATTTTTTTGATACCACGGTAGCGTGTCGAAGTTGGCGGATACCAGGCCACGCAGTGGGAAAATATCGTAATAGCTGCCACCGGCAAAAAAGACGATCAGCACAATGGCGAACAGGAACGCCGGGATGGCGTAGCCGATAATAATGCCAGTGCTGCTCCATATATCAAAACGGCTACCGTTGTGCACCGCTTTGCGAATCCCCAGCGGAATCGATACCAGGTAGATAATCAGCGTGCTCCACACCCCTAGCGTAATGGACACCGGCAAGCTCTCTTTCATCAGTTGCATGACCGAGGCGTTGCGAAACAGGCTATTGCCAAAATCAAAACGCAGGTAGTTGCCGAGCATCGTGAAATAGCGCTCGTGTAGCGGTTTGTCGAAGCCATAACGGTGGGTAATTTCAGCAATAACCTCTGGGTCAAGGCCGCGCCCGCCACGGTATTGGCTGTCGGCAATATTACTCACACCAGCGCGCACCTGCCCGCCACCTACGGTGTCACCGCCGCCCGGCAGCCGACCCTGTTGGCCAAACTCAACGGCCTGATCGACCGGGCCGCCGGGGGCTATTTGCACAATAAAAAAGTTGAGGGTAATGATGGCCCATAAAGTCGGGATGATGAGCAGTAACCGGCGAATCAGATAGGCAGCCATGTTCTTTCCTTAACGCCGGGAGGAGGGCAGTTTTGCCGCTTTGTTCGCGTCATACCACCAGGTGCTAAATGCGGGGGCTTCTATGTCGGAAGCATATGACGGCAGCGTGGCTGGGTAAGAGAACTTATCCCAATAAGCCGTTCGATTGCCCGACATAAACCACATTGGCAGCATGTAGTAGTTCCAGGTTAACACTCGGTCGAGTGCGCGACCGAGCGGCAGTAATTTCTGTTGGTTCCCCTGCCAGCGGATGATCTGCGTTATCAGGCTATCGATAGCGGGGCTGGCAACCCCTGGCGCATTGTAGGACGAGTCGATATACGCCGATGACCATGGAATTTGCAAGTCAGAGCTGGGCCACGGCGTGGCTCGCCACAGACGTGGCATCATGTCGTAATCGCGGCTACGCATTCGGTTCGTTGCCTGGGAAATATCAACCTGGCGGATATCCAACGTGACGCCCAGACGGCGCAAATTATGCTGGAATGGAATCACCCATTGGTCGTTGCCAACAGAAGGTAGCAACAGCTCAAAACGCAGCGGTTGGCCGGTTTTGCTATTAACGCGCTG
>JBOFJM010000395.1:0-8710 GCA_051656825.1 Kluyvera sp. | reverse complement strand
TCCCTTTGCGACCGCTGGTCTGGCGCTGAATGCGTACAATGCCGTCACCTTTTGGGCGCTCTGGCGCGGCTTTCGGCTCATCAATACGCCCTGTTTCCGTTGAGTAGACCAGACGGCTGTTTGCGTCGCTCATTACGCCCCCACATTCAACGAAGCATTAATGTCACGCAGGGTTTGCGCTGGGTCAGCCGATTGCGTCACCGGACGGCCAATCACCATATAGTCAACGCCCGCCGCTAATGCCTGCACAGGGGTCATAATGCGGCGCTGATCGCCTGCATCACTGCCCGCAGGGCGAATGCCTGGAGTGACTAATTTAAACGCCTGCCCCAACGTTTGCTTGAAGTGTACCGCTTCCTGCGCCGAGCAGACCACGCCATCCAGGCCACAGTTTTTGGTCAGTTGCGCCAGTTTCGCGGCGTAATCTGCCGGAGACAACGCAATGCCCAGATCCTGAAGGTCGCTGGACTCCATGCTGGTCAGCACGGTAACGGCAATCAACAGTGGCGCATCGTTGCCAAACGGCAGCAGGGCTTCACGGGCAGCCGTCATCATTCGCGCGCCGCCCGAAGCATGTACGTTCACCATCCAAACGCCCAGATCCGCCGCCGCCGCAACCGCATGTGCCACGGTATTCGGGATATCGTGGAATTTTAGATCGAGGAAGATATCAAAACCACGCTGTTGTAATTCGCGCACAAACTGCGGCCCAAACAGCGTGAACATCTCTTTGCCGACCTTTAAGCGGCAGTCGCGTGGGTCGATACGGTCAACAAAGGCCAACGCCTTGTCACGGTTATCATAGTCAAGAGCAACAACAACGGGAGAGGATGTGGTAACACGGGAAGAAGATGAAGCAACGGACATGACTGGACCTTCTTGTTGATGGGCACGCAGGGTGCAGAAAAAGGTATACACATCATCTTTCAGGCGACCTTTGAGTGGAGCCGGTCTGGATGATATTGCGCATAAACGGGCAGCATTCTACCCGCGCGGCCCAGCGCGCACAATGCCGGAGGCCACTACAGAGTGGGAATTTATAGTATGTTGTAACTAAGTGAGCGATTCTTTAGAAATTACTGACCATCAAGGCCGCGAATCGGTTTGATGGTTGACCACGCGCGGCAGGATGGGCAGTGCCAGTACATCGTGTAAGCCGTAAAGCCGCATTTCTGGCAACGATAGCGCGGCTTGCTGCGCACCTGTTCGCCAACCATGTCACGCAGCACCATCAAGCTTTCTTTCGCGCGCCCTTCTTCCGCCTCGTTAAGGTGGTAATCCATGAGTTTATGGAACACGCGCATCGTTGGGTGGCGTTGCAATTGGCGGGTGACGTAGGTTTGCGCGGCTTCGCTGCCCTGGCTTTGCTCAACGGCTTGCGCCAGCATCAGTTCAGCCGCCGCACCGGTATTTTCTTCCACGCAGCGTTGCAGGAACTGTTCCCACTCGCCTTCTTTACCCAGTTGCTGGTAGCAGGTTTGCAGCATTTCCAGCGTTTCGCTGACCAGTTCTTTATCCTGGTTGATAACCCGCAGCAAGCTATCCATCGCTTTGGCGTAGTCACCTTTTGCCATCCACGCGCGCCCCATCATGATGGACACTCGTGCGCTGGACGGGTCTGCCGCCGCACCGCGCTTCAGCAGCGACATCGCTTTATCCAGATCGTCATTGCCCATTTGCTGGAGCGCCAGTTCACACCAGAAGTGGGCTATCTCACCACGGTGTTTGTCTTTACCCAGTTTGACCAGGCGTTCTGCGGTATCAATGGCTTTCTGCCAATCGCTGGTCGCCTGGTAAATTTGCAGCAGTTGTTGCAGTGCGCCAATGCGGAAGTCGGTTTCATCCACCAACTGGTTGAACATGTCTTCGGCGCGGTCGTACAACCCTGCCGCCATGTAATCGCGGCCCAGTTGCTGTACCGCCAGCAGGCGCTGGTCGTAGGTCAGCGAGGCGCTTTCCATCAGCGTTTGGTGGATACGGATGGCGCGGTCAACCTCGCCGCGCGAGCGGAACAGGTTACCCAGCGTGAGGTGAGCTTCCACGGTGCCGGTGTCCTCTTTGAGCATATCGAGGAACAGGTCAACCGCTTTATCCTGCTGGTTGCTTAAAAGAAAGTTCACCCCTGTCACGTAATCACGCGACAAGCGGCTCGCTTCGTCCTGTTTGGACTGTTGTGCACTTCTGCGGCCCATATACCAGCCGTAAGCGGCGGCGACAGGTAAGAGCAGAAACAACAACTCCAGCATAGATAATTATTCCTTCGCCGCCGGAGCCGACGGTGCTACCGTGGCGACCGTTTCTGGCGCAATTTGATGTTCCAGTCTTTTAATTTTACGTTCCGCACGCAGCAGTGAGACGCGCACGCGCAGCCAGAACAAACCACAAACCAACCAGCCTATAGCAAAACCAACGGCAAATAACACCGCCAGCAGCGTCGAAATTCTAAATTCACCCTGCGCCAGTAAATAGTTGAAGGTCACAAGCTGATCGTTTTGTGCGCCCAGCGTCACTGAAATGACGAAAATCGCTAACAGCACTAAGAAAATGAGTAGGTATTTCACATTACTTCCCGTTATGTGGCTTCGGCAGTGTCTACACAGCACCCAGCCTTATAAAATAACATCTTCACTGCGACGACGAAATGGAAAAGCGCACCGTAAGCCTTAGATCTGCGGTTAACCGCGATAAAAATCAACCCTTTTCCTGTTTTCTGTTCGTCGCACCCTGTTGATATGTTTCTTTTTCCAGCGAAAAACACCAGCGTCCGGCACACCAGGTCGCCAACGTGGCCAAAACCCACGACATGGTGGTCGCCATCATTAAGTCCAGCGGCCAATGCATACCCAGCAGTAAGCGGCTGCCCATAACCGCCGCCGCCCACGCCATAATCAGCGCCACGGTGAATACGTGACGGCGCGGCCACAGCAGCCCAACCGCCAGCAGCGCCCACGTAGCGGCAAACATCGTGTGCCCGGACGGGAAGGCAAATCCGGTCTCTTTCTGCCAATGATGGCGCAAATAGTTTGGAATATCACGTTGTTGCGCTAGTTGTTCTTCCACCAATGCGGCTCTGTCTTTACGCTTTAAAGTGTAGAACTGCTCTACGGGGATTTGCTGTGTTTTTTCCAGCCAGACCACAAATGGCCTCGGCTCCTGTACCTGGGCCTTGATTAGCGATTTTGCCCCCTGCCCATGACAATAGCGGCACTGAGAATCAAAAACAAAATGACAGAAGCACGAAAAGGCCAGCGCAGTAGCCATAAAAACAGCCCGCACAGCAATAAATGGGTAATGATTCCCCACGGCTGAGTCACCGTTTCAGTCACTGCGTACAGTACTTTTAGCCATGTACCGCTGTGCCCTGGTAACCATTGCCATCCACAAAGCCAAACCATTACTGGCATCAATAAAAGTATGGCGGCCGCAATTAACGTTCGTCCGGTGATGACGCGCATTTCTGTTCCTTTTCCGTCAATGTCACAGCCTTAGCTGAGAGTAAAGTGTCAAATTTGTGCGCTTTACGCCCGGTTACCCGCGCACTATTAGGTGAAGTAAAGCACGTTGTGGCAAAATAAGGAAAACAGAAGGCGTCGCTGACGCTGACATAATCTGGAGAATCACATGCAGCTTAAACGTGTGGCAGAAGCCAAACTGCCAACCCCCTGGGGCGATTTCCTGATGGTTGGTTTTGAAGAACTGGCAACCGGGCACGATCACGTCGCTCTGGTATTTGGTGATATTACTGGGCAAACGCCTGTGCTGTCGCGGGTTCACTCTGAATGTTTGACCGGTGATGCACTATTTAGCCTGCGCTGTGATTGTGGTTTCCAGCTTGAAGCTGCACTGTCGCACATTGCGGAAGAAGGCCGTGGGATCCTGCTTTATCATCGTCAGGAAGGCCGAAATATTGGTTTGTTGAATAAGATTCGAGCCTACGCGTTGCAGGATCAGGGCTACGATACTGTCGAAGCCAACCACCAGTTGGGCTTTGCCGCCGATGAGCGTGACTTCACTCTCTGTGCCGATATGTTCAAACTGTTGGGCGTGGATGCAGTGCGTCTGTTGACCAACAACCCGAAAAAAGTAGAAATTCTGACTGAAGCGGGCATCAATATTGTCGAGCGCGTACCGTTGATTGTTGGCCGCAACCCGAAAAACGCCCACTACCTCGATACTAAAGCGGCGAAAATGGGCCATCTGCTGACCAAATAACGCGATTGTCGCCGTTTATCGCAATAAACGGCGACGTTCTACCCTACAGCGAGATATTCAGTTCGCTGTTCGCATCAAACATGTGGCATCTCTCCATATCAAAACGGAACCACACCTGGCTTTGCAACCCCGCCGCGAGCACCGGTTTTGCCTCATCGGACGGGATACGCACCGTCATTTCAAACTCGCCAACCTGCAGATAAAGAAAGAACTCGTGCCCCATATTCTCGACACGGATTAACGTCCCCTTGCCGCTGCCCGCAATAAATGGCTGCGTCGCCACGGAGATATATTCTGGACGAATACCAAAGAAAATGTCTTTATCCACGTATTGCGCTACCTTGCCCTGCTGCTGCTCGTTAAGCGGTAACGTATTATCGCCAACGGTAATATGTAGCCCATCCTCTTTTTTAATGATTTTTCCCGGTTTGATGTTCATTTCCGGCGCACCAATAAACCCTGCGACGAACATATTTTTAGGGTAATGATAGAGATTATCCGGGGTATCCACCTGCATAATGTGGCCCAACTTCATAACGCAAATGCGGTCGCCCATGGTCATCGCTTCGGTCTGATCGTGGGTAACATAAACCGTCGTCGCCGGTTTACCAGACAGTTTCAACTGTTTGTGAAGATCGGAGATACGAATGCGCATCGAGGCACGCAGTTTGGCATCGAGATTAGACAACGGTTCGTCAAACAGGAATACGTCGGGCTTTTTCACAATCGCCCGCCCCACCGCCACACGCTGCGCCTGACCACCGGAAAGCTGGCGCGGCAGGCGGTCTAGCAGGTCTTCCAGCTCCAGAATTTTAGCGGCCTCATTTACCTGGCTTGCTATTTTGTCTTTCGGCAGTTTGCTGAGCTTAAGACCAAATGCCAGGTTTTCGCGCACGGTCATGTGTGGATACAGGGCATAGTTCTGGAACACCATCGCAATACCGCGTTCTTTCGGCGCGAGGTTATTCACCACTTTTTCGCCAATCCGAATTTCACCGCCGCTGATAGTTTCCAGCCCCGCCAGCATCCGCAAGGTGGTCGATTTGGCGCAGCCGGATGGCCCGACAATCACCATAAACTCCCCTTCTGCGATAGAAAGATCGATACCATGTACCGCTTTGAAGCCGTTGGAGTACACCTTTTCCAGTTTTGTAAAAATCACTTCAGCCATGATAGTTAACCTTTAATTCCGCTGCTGGAGACACCCTGGACGAAATAGCGCTGCGCCAGGAAGAACACAATGATGGACGGCAGAATCGAGATACTTGCCATCGCCAGAATTTCATTCCACGGCGCGCCTTCGGTGACGTCGATAGACATTTTGAGCGCCAGAGCAATCGGGTATTTATCGACGCTATAGACGTAAATCAGTGGGCCGATAAAGTCATTCATTGACCACATGAACTGGAACAGCGCTACGGAAATGATCGCCGGTTTCAGAATTGGCACCAGCACGTACCACAGCACCTGCCAGGAGTTACAGCCGTCAATTTGCGCGGCCTCTTCCATATCACGCGGCACACCGCGCAGAAACTGAACCAGCATAAAGACGAAGAACCCTTGTGTGGCAAACGCCGTCGGCAGATACAGCGGTAAATAGCTGTTGAGCATCCCCATTTCACGGAACATCAAATACTGCGGGATCAGCAGCACCGTGCTTGGCAGCAGCATGGTGGCGATAAGCGTGGAGAACCAGAATTTCTTCCACGGGATCTCAAAACGGGCAAAACCGTACGCGACGATCGTCGAGGAAATAATGGTCAGAATGACTTTGGGAATCACATACTTGAAGGTGTTAATCATGTAGTGACCGAAGTCGTATTCTGTACCGGTTTTCCAGCCATTAATAAAACCATCCCAGGTGGCATGTACCGGCCAAAGATTCAGTGTGGTGAAGATTTCACTGTTTGGCTTAAAGGCGGCAGAGAACATCCATGCCAGCGGGTAAAGCATCAATAGGCCAACCAGCAGTAAAATCACATAGCGAACGTTGCGGTTTATTTTCTCCCGCCGCAACGTGCGGGCGACCTCAAGCGCAGCCTGTTGCGCAGTTGCCGTCATGGGTTGCAGTTCACTCATTTTTGCCTCCTTTATCGGCAGAGTAGAACACCCAATATTTCGACGACTTAAAGGCCAGCATGGCGAAAATAGCCACCACCAGGAACAGCACCCACGCCAGCGCAGCGCCATAACCCATATCAAAATATTTAAATGCCGTGTCGTAGATATAGAGCGAGAACAGATAGGTGTAATACGTTGGGCCGCCGCCGGTAATCACATACGGGCCGGTAAATTCCTGGAATGCACCGCTGGTTTGCATGATGAAATTAAAGAAAATAACCGGCGTAATTAACGGTACTGTTATTTTCATAAACATCTGCCATTTAGTCGCGCCATCAATCATGGCCGCTTCATACTGTGTCTGTGGCACGTTTTACAGCGCAGCAAGGAAGATAACCATCGACGAGCCAAACTGCCAAACGCTCAGCAGCGTAACGGAAAGCAGCGCTAAAGGCGGCTCGCCAAGCCAGTTGATAGGATCTAAACCGAATACGCCGAGAAAGCTATTTAGCAGGCCGTCGATAGCAAATAGCGCGCGCCAAAGTACAGCGATAGCTACCGAACTCCCCAATATTGATGGAATGTAATAGGCCGTGCGAAAAAAGCCAATGCCGCGCAGTTTAAAGTTCAGGACGAAAGCAATGCACAGTGAGAACGACAATTTAAGCGGAATAGTGACAAATACATAGGCAAAGGTCACGCCGAGCGATTTCCAGAACAAGGAGTCTTGCGTCAGCATATAGCGGTAATTTTCAATACCGTTAAAAACCGGCGGGCTCATGAGATCATATTGCGTGAAACTTAATAAGAACGATGAAACAAAGGGGAATGCGGTAAATACCAGCAACCCTATTATGTAGGGTGATATCCATGCCAGACCTAATAGCTTATTCTCGTTCATAGATTCCTCTAATGTAATAAAGACGAACCGTATCACCGACCTGTGCGATGGATGAAACAGTCAACTTTATCATATTTAATATTAGCTAATAAAAATTAGCTGTGAGGTTCGGCAGGTAAACGAGAAATATCTTTTATTCGTAAGATGAATTAATTATCCGTGTTAATACACGGTTAGCCGATAACACACTGTAAAAAAAGGAAAAGAGAAACAATAAGAAACGGTTATTACGGTGAAAAACAGATTATCTGACGTCAATTTATTCACTTTTTCGCAGCATGGCTCACGTTTTAGCGCCGGTTTTCCACTGGTATTATTTTTTATATGAATATTTAAATAAAAAGCCCCAGAGCGGCAGCACCGCCCTGGGGCTTTTGGTCATCACTTACCTGTGTCGCTAATGGCCTCTTTTTACGCCAGCATATTACGAATAACGTAGTGCAAAATACCATCATTCTGGTAGTAGGTTAGCTCCGTTGCCGTATCAATACGACAGCGGCAGGCTAGCGTTTGTTGCTGCCCGTCAGCGCGGGTGAGCACCACCGGAATGGTCGCCCCCGGCTTCAGTTGTTGTAGCCCACTGATATCAATTCGTTCTTCACCGGTGAGCTGCAGGGTTTTGCGATTCTCCCCCTGCGGGAACTCCAGCGGCAAAATGCCCATCCCGATCAGATTCGAACGGTGAATACGTTCAAAGGATTCCGCAATAACCACCCGCACACCCAGCAAACGCGGGCCTTTTGCTGCCCAGTCACGGCTGGAACCAGAACCGTACTCTTTCCCGGCAATCACCGCCAGTGGCGTGCCCTGCGCCTGATACTGCATGGCGGCATCGTAAATAGACATCACCTCGTTGCCTGGCAACAGGCGCGTCATGCCGCCTTCCACGCCGGGAACCATCTCGTTACGAATACGAATGTTAGCGAACGTACCGCGCATCATCACCAGATGGTTACCGCGTCGCGAACCGTATGAGTTGAAATCACGAGTCGCAACACCGTGTTCCTGCAAATAGCGCCCCGCCGGGCTATCGGCTTTGATACTGCCCGCCGGTGAGATGTGGTCGGTAGTGACCGAATCGCCAAGCATCGCCAGCACTCGCGCGCCGTGAATATCCTGCACCGGATCTGGCGTTGCGCCCATTTCATCGAAGAATGGCGACAACCGGATATAGGTAGAGTCGTCCTGCCAGTCATAGGTATCAGAGTTCGGCACGCTGATCGCTTTCCACTCCGGCGTGCCGCTAAACACTTCGGCATACTCTTTGTGGAACATTTCGGTAGAGACTTGCTGCACCGCGCGGGCTATGTCATCACTGCTTGGCCAGATGTCCTTCAGATACACCGGCTGCCCGTGACTATCCTGCCCCAGCGGGTCGCGGGCCAGATTAATCGACATATTCCCTGCCAGCGCATACGCCACCACCAGCGGCGGCGAGGCCAGCCAGTTGGTTTTCACCAGCGGATGAATGCGCCCTTCAAAGTTACGGTTACCCGAAAGTACCGCCCCCACCGTCAAATCGCCCTGTTTAATGGC
>JBOFJM010000394.1:0-3064 GCA_051656825.1 Kluyvera sp. | reverse complement strand
AACTGCTGGGTTGGTTGGATGAAATCAAAGCTGAACTGGGTATTCCTAAGTCTATCCGTGAAGCTGGCGTTCAGGAAGCTGACTTCCTGGCACACGTTGACAAACTGTCTGAAGACGCGTTTGACGACCAGTGCACTGGCGCTAACCCGCGTTACCCACTGATTGCTGAACTGAAACAAATCCTACTGGATACCTTCTACGGACGTGAGTACAACGAAGGCGAAGTTGAAGTGAAGAAAGAAGCGGCGCCCGCTAAAGCTGAGAAGAAAGCAAAGAAATAATTTGCTAACGTCTCGCTGAAAAGCAAAAAGAACAAGCCCCATCGATGATGGGGCTTTTTTTTATGCTGAATAAGACGGGAAACGAAGCGCTAACCCCCTACCCCAACCAAAAGGAACAGGAGACGCATCTGGCAAGGATTAACGATGATGGCAGGTGTTACGATGACTATCCTGGATAATCGCCAGAGAACCTGTTTCCAGCGCTTCTTTATAGTGTTTACGACATACAGATACATAGCGCTCGTTGCCGCCAATCACCACCTGCGCGCCTTCGTTATACGGCCGTCCTTCCTGATCGAGGCGCAGCACCATACTGGCCTTCCGACCACAGAAGCAAATCGTTTTTAATTCCACCAGTTTGTCGGACAGTGCGAGTAAATACTGGCTACCGGTAAATAACTCACCACGGAAATCCGTTCTCAGCCCATAGCACAGTACCGGGATATCCAGGTTATCAACCACATCAGAAAGCGCGTACACCTGTTCTCGCGTCAGGAACTGGCATTCATCTACCAGTACGCAATTAATCGCCTCACGGGCGTTCTCTACATTAATTTCGTTAAACAGATTGCTGTTTTGGTTAAACAGCTTGGCGGGCGAAGAAAGACCAATTCGCGAGCTGACTTTACCCGCACCAAAGCGATCGTCTATTTCAGCGGTATAAACGAGAGTTCGCATACCGCGTTCCTGGTTGTTGTATGACGACTGTAACAATGCCGTCGACTTCCCAGCATTCATTGCTGAGTAGTAGAAATAAAGTTGTGCCATTGGCTGAGAAATCCTAATCAATGCGTTTTTTAAACGGTGCGCAGTGTACCATATTTTACCCCCAGGCTCCTGCGTCATCCTGCCATTGTGTTTTGCTCACACCACCAGGAAACCCGTATCACGGGGGGGCTCCTGTACAACATTAGCGATAATAAACAATACGTCATCCTCTGGCCGGGACCTGCGCATATTTTTTTGTATTGAGGATGTTAACATCATCATAAGCCTCGAGTATTTAGCTTACCCGTTACTGTTAGCGGATACGTTAAGGTATCGCACTAGTGAAAAATAGATAGCCAGATTAATAGTTGAAAAGATTAATGAGTCCACATTAAGAATGTGTGACCAATGACAATTTCCACCGCGCGATGGGGAAATGTGGATATCTGCAAATTAATCGACGCCTCAGAAATAACATTGTCATAACTATGGCCTTACCGTTGTATTGCCGCAGTACAGTCTGAACAGTTTTTTCCCGCTCCATCCTATTTATCCCCCCCCCACTCAGACAAATAGACGTGTGGCGGGAAAGCTTATCGCCAGCAAAACCCCGCCAGCCCGCAACGTGATTGGGGAACAGAACTCAAGAGCGATGATAAAACACTGCACGAACGGATACTGACTCGCTAATACATAAGGTTGATATTTATCCATACGAAGTATATTTATGCGTAAAAACACAGCGTCCCGCCCCTGTGTTATCTCGTATCACAACCTTACAATAAGCGAGAGCTGGATGAGTATGACCGTCAGCAATTTAACTTATACATATTAATAACAGCACTAAATAACACGTTATTTTGAATTCCTTACATTCTTTCCTATTGCACAACTGATTTTATCGCACTATTATTACTTCAACAAACCCCCCCAATATAAGTTTGAGATTACTACAATGAGCGAAGCACTTAAAATTTTGAACAACATCCGTACTCTTCGTGCGCAGGCAAGAGAATGCACCCTTGAAACGCTTGAAGAAATGCTGGAAAAATTAGAAGTTGTTGTTAACGAACGTCGCGAAGAAGAAAACGCGGCTGCTGCTGAAATCGAAGAGCGCACTCGTAAACTGCAACAATATCGTGAAATGCTGATTGCTGACGGAATTGATCCGAACGAACTGCTGAATAGCATGGCTGCCGCTAAAACTGGCACCAAAGCTAAACGCGCTGCACGTCCGGCTAAATATAGTTACGTTGATGAAAACGGCGAAACCAAAACCTGGACTGGCCAAGGCCGTACTCCAGCAGTAATCAAAAAAGCGATGGACGAACAGGGTAAATCCCTGGACGATTTCCTGATCAAGGACTAATCCTTACGCTTTATAAAAATCCCGCTACGGCGGGATTTTTTATATCCAAAATTCACGCTTTGCTGATAATCGCTTTTTATCCGTTCGTGTTATTGAGATATAAAAAAACCGGGTTTCCCCGGTTTTCAGCAACAGTTGCTAAATTACTTAGCGATGCCCAGCGTGTCTTGCAGCCAGGATTTGAAATCAGCGCCCAGCGTATTGTGGCGGATGCCATATTCAACGAACGCCTGCATATAACCCAGTTTATTACCGCAATCATGGCTTTTGCCTTTCATGTGATACGCTTCAACGGTTTCTTTCTCGATAAGCATATCAATGGCATCGGTTAACTGAATTTCGTCACCTGCTCCCGGAGGCGTTTTCGCCAGCAGAGGCCAGATTTCCGCGCTCAGAACATAACGACCAACCACGGCCAGATTAGACGGTGCTACATCTGCCTTCGGCTTCTCAACAACACCCACCATTGGCACGCTGTCGCCTGGGTTTAAGGTTGCCCCTTTGCAGTCAACCACGCCATACGCAGTCACATCGGCAACAGGCTCAACCATTATCTGGCTTGCACCGGTTTCATCGAAACGAGCAATCATATCAGCCAGGTTATCACGGCTCAGGTCGGACTCATACTCATCCAGAATAACGTCCGGCAGGATAACCGCGACTGGCTCATCGCCCACCACCGGATGCGCGCACAGCACTGCATGGC
>JBOFJM010000393.1:0-3854 GCA_051656825.1 Kluyvera sp. | reverse complement strand
TCGCTTATCATCAGCCACCACACCAGCAGCACCACCAGCGACAGCAGCCCTTCAATGATAAACAGCCAGCGCCAGTCGAGCGCGGCGATAATCGCACCAGAAACCGGCGCGGTTAACATGCCGCCCAACGGGGCAAACATCATCACAAAGGCGTTGGCGCGGCCAATCTCTTTTTCCGGGAACCAGTTGCTCACCATAGTCAGCACAACGGGCAGCATCCCGCCTTCCGATATCCCCAGCACAAAACGCAGCGCCAGCAGTTGGTATTCATGAGTGACAAAACCGGTGGCAATCGACACTATCGCCCACGCCATCAGCGACCAGGCGATAAAACGTTTGCCGCTACCGTGAACGGCAATACGCCCACCGGGTATTTGCAGGAATAAATAACCAATAAAAAATATACCGCTGGCAACACCCGCCATTTGACTGGTAATACCGAGGTCAGACTCCATACCGCCGGGCAGTGCAAAACTAATATTAACCCTGTCCATAAACGAAATAACACAAGCGATTAGAACGGGCGCAATGATGCGCAACCAGCGGGTGCCAGGTATTTTCTCATTCATAATTCACACTCTCTATCGAGGGAAGGCGCAGTAATAAAATGGTGTGCGAAGCTGGGTGTTAATCAATGGCATTCGGTAATGGCGCGGCGTTAAAAAAGGCGGCGACATTATTAAACACCACGTCACTCATACGCTGGCGGGTTTCATGAGTGGCACTGGCAACGTGCGGCTGTAGCACCACGTTATCCATCGCGATAAGTTCGGCAGGCACATTCGGCTCATCTTCATAAACATCCAGCCCCGCCCCGGCGATAACACCGTTTTGTAACGCCTGAATAAGCGCACGTTCATCCACCAATGTGCCGCGCGCGATATTAATCAGCCACGCCTGTTTCGGCATCACATTAAAGACGCTGGCGTCAATCAGACCACGGTTCGCCGCGCCGCCAGAGGCAGCAATCACCAGAAAATCACTCTCATGCGCCAGAGTATGAAGGTCAGCGCACCAGTGATAATCAAGGTGGTTGAGTTTTTTGCGGTCGGTATAGCGGATTTCCATATCAAACCCGCTGGCGCGGCGAGCAATGGCCTGGCCGATATTACCCATACCGAAAATCCCTATTCGCTTGCCGCTCACCTGAGTCGCCAGCACCGGAGACTGCGCCAGCCATTTGCCTTCGCGCACAAATTTATCGCCCTGACACAACTGGCGAGCGCCCGCGAGCAGCAGCCCCATTGCCAAATCGGCGACATCGTTGGTCAGCACGCCAGAGGTGATGGTCACCGCAATATCATGAGCGCGGGTATAGTCGAGATCGACCGCATCCGTGCCCACGCCAAACACCGCCACCAGCCCAACGTTCGGCAGTTGTTCCAGCACGGCGCGGGTAACGCCGATATCGCCACGCGTGACCACCGCCTGAACCTCACCGCCCATCTGCTGAAGAAACGCCTGTGGGTCGGCCTGTTCATACAGGCGATAAACCTGAAAAGCGGTAGAGAGTTTATCCAGCAAGCCGTCAATAACCGGAGCCATCAACAACACAGTATGCGGGTTTGCAGTATTCATCGTTTTACCTGTTTGAGAGTTCGGAAATTCGTTACGCCCTATCAAACGGGTTTTTACCGCTGCGTTTTGCGATCCACATCACGCGGGATCGTGTTAGAAATCTGTGTTACGGATGACGTGATCGTGGAAGCAAAAGTCGCGCGAGTCGCCAACAATCGCGCCGCTTTCGCAGAATGTTAGAGGGTTTCGCCCATCGACAAACGGTAGTGGAGGTCAACCTTCTCGATAGTGGGTAAGCCTTTTATCTTCTTGATGAGGATTTCAGTCGCCACTTTGCCCATTTCGAAGCGCGGCGTCAGTACGCTGGCGAGGCTCGGGCTGACTATCTGCCCAATCTCCAGGCCGTGGAAACCGGCAATGGCTATCTCCTGCGGCACGGCAATGCCCGAAGCGATGCACTCTTGTAACACGCCTACCGCCAGATCGTCGTTGGTACAGAGAATACCGTCCATCTGTTGATACATCTGCCGCGCCAGGGTCATCATGCCCGTGCCTATCGATACCGATGAGACTTTATTGGGCGCGATACGCCCCACCGCCAGCCCCGCCTCCGCCATCGCTTTACAGTAGCCTGCGTAACGCTGTTCATCACGAATATCCGACATGGAGCCAAAATAGATAATCTGGCGTTTGCCGCTCGCCAGCAGCATATTTGTCATATCGAACCCTGCGCGATAATTATCAAAGCCGACGTTAATACGCCCCGCGTTATCCGATAACCCCATCACTTCCGCGACAGGTATTTTAGTTGCCTTGAGGTATTTCTCGGCGCGAAGCGTATGCACAGACTCAGTTAACAGCAGCGCTTTAACATTCAGCGCCAGCACAGTAGCAATTTGTTCCTCTTCTCTCTGGCTGTCGTAATCATAATTAACGACTAACGTTTGATAACCGTAGGCGGTCGTTACGGATTCAATCCCCGCTAAAAGGTCTGCGAATATTTGGTTATTAAAGGAGGGAATAAGTACTCCAATACGCGGCACGGCCTGGCTGCCAATCGCGGGATTATCGCTATCGGGCTGATAACCCACTTCTTCAATTACGCTGGCAATACGTTGTGCCGTTTCCGGTTTTACTTTTTCCGGTGTGCGCAAATAACGGCTGACGGTCATTTTCGTTACGCCCGCCAGCGCGGCGATATCATCTAGCGTTATCCGTTGTACTTTCATTCATATTGCCTGTTATTGCCGAAACCGTGTCCCGATATTATGCCTGTTGGCGACCGAAAAGAGAATGCGCTGACTCCCGTCTCAGGCCGCGTGTGACGCGGTTTTCCCCGTCTATTCTCGCCCTGGATCACACATGCTGTAACCCCTTTTCGTAACATCGTTGAGAGTGATCTCCATCACGGTTTAGCCCCGACAAAAACCGTCAGATAGAAAGCACTTTTTCAGGTGCATTCCCGCCGTGATACAGGAAACAGTAATGAACAATCTCTTCAGCTTACAAGGCAAACGTATTTTAATTACCGGCTCCGGGCAGGGGATCGGCTACGTCATGGCGCAGGGTTTGGCGCAATATGGCGCAGAAATTATCATCAATGATATTTCCGCCGAACGGGCGGAACAGGCGGCGATGAAATTACGCGACGAGGGCGCAACCGCCCATACCGCAGTATTTAACGTGACCGACGCGGAATCGGTCGAAAACGCCATCGCCCATATCGAAGAAAATATCGGCGCAATCGACGTACTGTTTAATAACGCCGGTATTCAGCGCCGCCACCCGTTTACCGAATTTCCCGTTCAGGAGTGGAACGACGTTATCGCCGTCAACCAAACCGCCGTATTCCTGGTTTCGCAGGCGGTCGCCAAACGCATGGTGGCACGTAACGCCGGTAAAATCGTCAATATTTGCTCAATGCAAAGCGAGCTTGGTCGCGACACCATTACCCCCTACGCCGCCGCGAAAGGCGCGGTCAAAATGCTCACACGCGGCATGTGCGTGGAGCTAGCGCGGCACAATATCCAGGTGAACGGCATTGCGCCGGGCTACTTTAAAACCGCCATGACGCAGGCGTTGGTCGATGATAAAGCCTTTACCGACTGGCTGTGCAAGCGCACGCCCGCCGCCCGCTGGGGCGATCCGCAGGAGCTGGTTGGCGCGGCGGTGTTTTTATCGTCTAAAGCATCCGATTTTGTTAACGGGCATCTGCTGTTTGTCGATGGCGGCATGTTGGTTGCCGTCTGAAGAAAGGAGCACGCAATGGCAGAGCAATGCATTATTTTAATGGGCGTCTCCGGTACGGGGAAAACCACCGTCGGGCAGGCGCTGGC
>JBOFJM010000392.1:0-1922 GCA_051656825.1 Kluyvera sp. | reverse complement strand
CGAGAAGAGGCGCTCGGCGAAGCCAAAAAAATGCTCGATACCGTGCGTATTCCGGAAGCGCAAACCATGCTTTCGCGCTACCCGCATCAGCTCTCCGGCGGGATGCGCCAGCGCGTGATGATAGCGATGGCGTTGTCGTGCCGTCCGGCGGTGTTGATTGCCGACGAGCCAACGACGGCGCTGGATGTGACTATTCAGGCGCAAATTCTGCAACTGATTGATGTCTTACAAAAAGAGATGTCGATGGGGGTGATTTTCATCACTCACGATATGGGCGTGGTGGCGGAAGTTGCCGATCGCGTGCTGGTGATGCATCAAGGTGAGGCGGTTGAAACCGGCCGCGTTGAGGCGATTTTTCGCGCCCCGCAGCATCCCTATACCCAACGTTTGCTGGCGGCAGTCCCCCGTCTTGGGGCGATGCGCGGCAGCGATTATCCCAAAAGTTTCCCCGACCTGAGCGCGCTCAATATCGAACCCCGACCGCAGAACACCGTTGCTGAAGGCTCGCCCATTCTGGAAGTGCGCAACCTGGTGGCGCGTTTCCCGCTGCGCGGCGGCCTGCTAAACCGTGTAACCCGCGAGGTTCACGCGGTGGAAAACGTCAGTTTTGATCTGTGGCCAGGAGAAACGCTGTCGCTGGTGGGGGAGTCCGGCTGCGGTAAATCGACCACCGGGCGCGCGTTGCTACGGCTGGTTGAATCGCAGAGCGGCACGATCACGTTTCAGGGCCAGCGCATTGACATGCTTTCAGACAGTCAGCTTCAACCGCTGCGCCGCGATATTCAGTTTATTTTTCAAGACCCTTACGCCTCGCTCGACCCGCGCCACACGGTGGGTTACTCGATTATGGAGCCACTGCGCATTCATGGTGTGTTGCAGGGCGAGGCGCTACAGCAGCGGGTTGAATGGCTATTGCAGCGCGTAGGCCTACTGCCGGAACATGCCTGGCGTTATCCGCACGAGTTTTCCGGCGGCCAGCGGCAGCGTGTTTGCATCGCCCGCGCGCTGGCGCTGGAGCCGAAAGTGGTGATTGCCGATGAGTCTGTCTCGGCGCTGGATGTCTCTATCCGGGCGCAAATCATCAACTTATTGCTGTCGCTTCAGCGTGAAATGGGCATCGCGTTTCTGTTTATTTCGCATGATATGGCGGTGGTCGAACGCATTAGCCACCGTGTGGCGGTGATGTACCGTGGGCGCATTGTTGAAATTGGCCCACGCCGCGCGGTGTTTGAAAACCCACAGCATCCGTATACCCGCAAGCTACTTTCTGCCGTACCGGTGGCTGACCCAATGCATCGGCGTGCGCAGCGTGTACTGCTGTCGGATGAACTGCCGGGGAATATTTATAAACGGGGTGAAGAAGTGGAGCAGGTCAGTTTACAGCAGGTTTCGCCAGGGCATTTTGTGGCGCGAGAACCGATGAGCAGTGCGCTGACTAATCGATAATAAAATGACAGGCAGGGGACAACATGACACAACACGTATCACGTAAATGGCTGATGGCTTTGGGCGTTGCGTCCGCGTTGGCTGCATCTCCCACGTTCGCGGCGAAAGATGTGGTGGTGGCCGTAGGTTCTAACTTCACGACGCTTGACCCTTATGACGCCAACGATACGTTGTCGCAGGCGGTGGCGAAATCGTTCTATCAAGGGTTGTTTGGCCTTGATAAAGAGATGAAGCTCAAAAACGTGCTGGCAGAAAGCTACACCGTTTCTGACGACGGCAAGGTGTATACCCTTAAGCTGCGTCAGGGAGTGAAATTCCAGGATGGCACGGATTTCAACGCCGAAGCGGTGAAAGTGAACCTTGACCGCGCCAGCAATCCAGAAAGTCACCTCAAACGTTACAACCTGTACAAAAATATCGATAAGACCGAAGCGGTGGACGCCAGCACGGTAAAAATCACCCTCAAACAGCCATTC
>JBOFJM010000391.1:0-7015 GCA_051656825.1 Kluyvera sp. | reverse complement strand
CGCTGTAGCATGGCTTTCGCCACGTCGAACAGGGCAGATTGCCTTCCATCATTGCGTAACTTTTCCGCCAGCGTCATCAGTTCTTCTCCATGCTGCGGCACTCGTTGTGCCAGCCCATACAGTAATGTTTGAACATCCTGTGCTTCTCCCGCCTGCACCATGTAGTTTACCAACACGCGGATTTGCTGTCTGCTCATCCGCGCCCGTATCAGCAGATGGCTGAGTTTATCCAGCAGTGTTGCCATGTCCCGCTGGCGGATATGCTTCTGAATTAGCGTCAGGGCTGCCATGCTACGGTGTTGCATGATTTCGTCATCGGGAATCAAGGTGATATCAACCAACGGAAAGTCATGGGTATACAACTGCTGTGCGATGTCCGAATCTGGAAAGTCGCTTAACCAATTCATTGGGCAGGGATAAGGGCTGCGTTTGCCCTGATAGAACAGCACGGGAATCACCAGCGGCAGCGTTTTATGCCCCGCATCCAAATGTCGCTGCATGGCGGCTACCGCGTACCGCAACAGGCGGAATGCCATATGTTCATCCGGTGAGCTTTGATGCTCAATCAGGACGTGGACGTAACCGTGCCCTTTCGTCGTCTCCAGCGAATAGAGGATATCGCTGTAATACTGGCGCAATCGGTCTTCAATAAAACTGCCGGATTCCAGATGCAGCGTATCGAGGTTACAGATTTGCTTTAAAGATGGCGGGAGGTGAATTTCAATAAAGTCCCGTGCTATCTCGGGTTGAGAGAGAAATATTTTGAATACTGCGTCATGAGGTGTGGTTGACTCCGCCATTGTGCATCATCCGTGAGTGACATCTGGCGGCATTCTGGCACGACGAATGGAAAGGCAACAGTGGATCACTCAAACGTTCTCACGCGTTGCGAGCAGGCTCGGAACGCGTGAGAACACCATTATGCGTTTAACCATTCTGCTGCGATCGGCCTTCCATTTTACGCATGTCGCGCCGAAGCCAGCAGCGCGCCAACCAACATAAACAGCGAACCGAACACTTTGTTCAGTGCTTTCATTTGCTTCGGCCCTTTGATCCACGCCGAAATGCGCTGCGCCAGCGTGGCATAGCCAATCATCACGATAATATCGACCACGACGGTGGTAACGCCCAGCACCAGATACTGCATGATTTGCGGCTGATCGGGGGAGATAAACTGCGGAAACAGCGCGGCAAGAAACACGATGCTTTTCGGGTTGGTCAGATTAACGAAAACCGCACGCTGGAACAGTTTGCCGCGAGTTTGTGTTTTCGCCAGCGTTTTCAGGTCAAGTGAACCGGCGGCGCGCCACTGTTGAATGCCCAGCCAGATAAGATACGCCGCACCCGCCCATTTCAACACTTCGAAGGCCAGCACCGAGCGAGAAAACAGAGTGCCGAGGCCAACGCCAACCAGCACAATATGAATCGCCAGCCCGGTTTGTAGCCCGGCAATGGACGCCACCGCGCCACGATAACCGTGGTTAATTGAGGTGGTCATGGTATTGATGGCCCCTGAACCTGGTGACAGACTGAGAATTATGGATGTGAGCAGGTAGGCGAACCACCATTCGAAGGTCATGAGAATCTCCCTGATTGTCTGTTTTTATGCCACAATACGCTATTGTAAGGGCGCTGTGTTATGCGTCACAAAAAAACGATTTTCAGCGGTTAACGGGGGTGGAAGCCCGATGTTTCAACAGCAAAAGGATTGGAATACCAGAGAAAGCACGTTTGCTGCATTCACCACTGGGGCGCTCATGGATTTTTGGCGGCAGCGGGAAGAAGCAGAGTTTACCGGCGTTGATGGCATTCCTGTTCGGTTTGTTCGGTTCAGTTCGACGGCTCACGACCGCGTTATCGTGATCTGCCCTGGGCGAATCGAAAGTTACGTTAAATATGCTGAGCTGGCGTTTGACCTGTTCCACAGCGGCTTCGATGTTCTGATTATCGACCATCGTGGGCAAGGGCGTTCCGGGCGAATGCTCTCTGACCCGCATCGTGGGCATGTGGCGAAATTTAGCGACTATGTCGATGATTTAGCCGCTTTCTGGCAGCAGGAAGTCGCGCCCGGTCACTGGCGTCAGCGGTTTATCCTCGCGCATTCAATGGGCGGGGCGATTGCCACGCAGTTTTTACAACGCCATCCACAGGGCTGTGATGCCATCGCGCTTTGTGCGCCGATGTTCGGTATTATCATGCGTCTGCCTGAATGGGTTGTGCGGCCACTTCTCGATTGGGCTGAGGGCCATCAGCGTCTTCGGGAAGGGTATGCGATGGGAACCGGGCGTTGGCACGCATTGCCATTCAGCCTTAATGTGCTGACCCATAGCCGCGAACGTTATCGGCGTAATGTGCGTTTTTATGCCGATGAACCTCGGCTGCGCGTGGGCGGGCCGACGTATCACTGGGTCAGAGAAGGCATTCTCGCGGGGGAGAACATCCTCGCTAATGCCGCGCAAGACACGTTCCCCGTCCTGCTGATTCAAGCGGAAGAAGAGCGCGTTGTTGATAACCGTATGCACGATCGCTATTGCGAACTTCGCGCCGAAGCGGGCCATCCTTGCGATGGCGGTAAGCCGCTTGTCATACAGGGTGCGTACCATGAGATCCTTTTTGAAAAGGACGTTATGCGCTCAGTTGCACTCAATGCCATCGTCGATTTTTTCAATCGACACCCTTAATTCGGCGCTCGCGCCGCACTGTTTAGAGGTTAAATTCGTTTATGTACCAGGTTGTTGCGTCTGACTTAGATGGCACATTGCTCTCCCCTGACCACCACTTAACGCCGTATGCGAAAGAGACGTTAAAGTTGCTGACCGAACGCGGCCTGAATTTCGTTTTTGCTACCGGGCGTCACTACATCGACGTAGGCCAAATCCGCGACAATCTCGGAATCAAATCCTACATGATCACCTCTAACGGCGCGCGCGTGCACGACGCTGATGGCAAACAGGTTTTCGCTCACAACCTTGACCGCGACATTGCGGCTGACCTCTTCGGGATGGTGGCCTCAAACCCGGATATCATCACCAACGTCTACCGCGACGATGAGTGGTTCATGAACCGCCACCGCCCGGAAGAGATGCGTTTTTTCAAAGAAGCGGTGTTCAACTACACGCTGTATGAGCCGGGACTGCTGGAGCCAGAAGGCGTCAGCAAAGTGTTCTTTACCTGTCATGACCACCAAACGCTGCTGCCCTTGGAGCAGGCGATTAACGCCCGTTGGGGCGATCGCGTTAACGTCAGCTTCTCCACGCTGACCTGCCTCGAAGTGATGGCGGGCGGTGTCTCGAAAGGCCACGCGCTGGAAGCGGTCGCGAAAGCGATGGGCTATACGCTGAAAGATTGCATCGCTTTTGGTGACGGCATGAACGACGCCGAAATGCTGTCGATGGCGGGTAAAGGTTGCATCATGGAAGGGGCGCATCAGCGCCTGAAAGATTTGCATCCGAATCTGGAAGTGATCGGCTCTAACGCCGATGATGCGGTTCCGCACTATTTGCGCAAGTTGTATCTCGATTAAAAAATGACATCTGGCTATTAAGTGGCCAGTTGTCAACCTGCATCTCCGCTACAATGAGTGCTCATCTTCTTATGAGACATTCATTGTGGCGCTACTTATTATCACCACTATTCTGTGGGCCTTCTCTTTTAGCTTCTACGGCGAATATCTTGCCGGGCATGTGGATAGCTATTTCGCGGTGTTGGTGCGTGTTGGCCTGGCGGCGCTGGTGTTTTTACCGTTTCTGCGTACCCGTGGGCACAGCCTAAAAACCGTTGGCCTGTATATGCTGGTGGGCGCAATGCAACTGGGCATTATGTATATGCTGAGTTTCCACGCCTATCTGTACCTCACCGTATCGGAGCTGCTGCTGTTTACTGTGCTGACACCGCTCTATATCACGCTGATTTATGACTTAATGAGTGGCCGCCGTCTGCGTTGGGGCTACGCATTCAGTGCGCTGCTGGCAGTGGTTGGTGCAGGGATTATTCGTTATGACCAGGTGACTGACCATTTCTGGACTGGCCTGCTCCTGGTACAGCTATCGAATATCAGCTTTGCGATTGGCATGGTGGGCTATAAACGGCTGATGGAAACCCGCCCAATGCCGCAGCATAACGCTTTTGCCTGGTTCTATCTTGGCGCGTTTGTGGTGGCGGCAGTTGCCTGGTCATTGCTCGGCAATGCGCAGAAAATACCGGAAACCCACTTACAGTGGGGCATTCTGGTGTTTCTTGGCGTGGTGGCATCGGGGATTGGCTACTTTATGTGGAACTACGGCGCGACGCAGGTCGATGCGGGAACATTGGGCATTATGAACAACATGCATGTGCCTGCGGGGCTGCTGGTTAACCTGGCAATCTGGCATCAACAGCCCCACTGGCCGAGCTTCCTTACAGGTGCTGCGGTGATCCTGGCGTCACTGTGGGTGCATCGTAAGTGGGTCGCTCCGCGTTCTTCACAAACGGCAGGTGATCGCAAGCGTGGTTCCGCGCTGAGCGAATAAACGCCTCCATAACTGGCTGACGCTGCTCGCCATCACGTACGGCGGCGTACAGCCTGCTCCACAGCCCTTCGCCCAGGGTTTTGGTCACAATCAGACCCTGGCGCTCAAAACTCTCCACGACCCAGTGCGGCAGCGCGGCAATGCCCATTCGTGCGGCAACCATCTGAATCAGCAGCAGCGTGTTATCTACGCTTTTCAACTGCGGGCTAATTCCGGCTGGCTGAAGGAAATGACGCCAGATATCCAGGCGTTGACGCTGCACCGGATAAATCAGCAGCGTTTCCGATGCTAAATCTTCCGGGGTGATGCGCGCTTTGCTCGCCAGCGCGCTTTCTGGCGACAGCACCAGGCGTACTTCGTAATCAAACATCGGTGAATAGTGCAGCCCGCTACGCGGCAGAATATCGGAGGTCAACACGATATCCAGCTCGCTCTGCTGTAGCGCAGGCTGCGGGTCGAAGGTGACTCCAGACTTAAAGTCCATTTCCACCTGCGGCCACTGTTTGCGGAAGTTCTCCAGCGCCGGCGTCAGCCACTGAATACAGCTATGGCACTCAATGGCAATGCGCAGCGTGGCTTGCTGCGGCTCATTGCAGGCCTGTAGCGCCTGGCTAATTTGCGGCAGCACTTGGCTTGCTAACTGAAGCAAAATCTCGCCTTGCGGGGTAAAGCGCAACGGCTGGCTCTTGCGGACAAATAGTCGAAAGCCGAGGCGCTGCTCCAGATCGCTAAACTGGTGAGAAAGAGCGGATTGTGTCTGATGCAGCGTTGCCGCCGCAGCGGCGAGCGAGCCGCAGTTCCGCAACGCCTGGAGCGTTTTCAGATGTTTAATTTCGATCATGAAAGTCCTTCACTTCGGCATGAACAATTTGCGCTTGAGGAATATACAGTAACTGTCAATTATGGATGTGTAAACATCTGGATGGCTAAAATCCTTCGTCTTTTAAATTTATGGCGCGTTGGCGGCGTCGGCTCACCCTGGTCACTTACTGTTGTAAGCTCCCTGGGATGAGCAAACTTGCCGCCTTCCCTAAATTCAAAATCCAAAGGATTTACAATTTATTAGAGGAAGAAAAATGACAATATTGAACCATACCCTCGGTTTTCCTCGCGTTGGCCTGCGTCGCGAGTTGAAAAAAGCGCAAGAAAGCTACTGGGCGGGTCATGCCTCCCGTGAAGAACTGCTGGCGGTGGGGCGCGAGCTGCGCGCCCGCCACTGGGATCAGCAAAAGTGCGCGGGCATTGACCTGCTGCCCGTGGGCGATTTCGCCTGGTACGATCATGTTCTGACGACCAGCCTGCTGCTGGGTAACGTGCCAGCTCGTCATCAGAACAAAGACGGCTCTGTGGATATCGACACGCTTTTCCGTATTGGCCGTGGCCGTGCACCGACCGGCGAACCTGCGGCAGCGGCGGAAATGACCAAATGGTTTAACACCAACTATCACTATATGGTGCCTGAGTTTGTGAAAGGCCAGCAGTTCAAACTGACCTGGACGCAACTGCTGGATGAGGTTGATGAGGCTCTGGCGCTGGGGCACAAAGTGAAACCTGTGCTCTTGGGGCCGGTGACTTACCTGTGGCTGGGTAAAGTGAAGGGCGAACCGTTTGACCGGCTGAGCCTGCTCAACGATATTCTACCGGTTTACCAACAGGTGCTGGCAGAGTTGGCAAAACGTGGCATCGAATGGGTACAAATCGACGAACCGGCGCTGGTGTTGGAGTTACCGCAAGAATGGCTGAACGCCTTTAAACCGGCTTACGATGCGCTGGCAGGTCGGGTGAAGCTGCTGCTGACCACCTATTTTGAAGGTGTCACGCCGAACCTTGATACCATCGCCGCGCTGCCGGTGCAGGGGCTACACGTTGATTTGGTACACGGTAAAGATGATGTTGCGGAACTGCATCAGCGTCTGCCTGCCGACTGGCTGCTGTCTGCCGGGCTGGTGAACGGGCGTAACGTCTGGCGTGCCGATCTCAGCGAAAAATACGCACAAATTAAAGCGATCGTCGGCAAACGTGCGCTGTGGGTGGCTTCTTCGTGCTCCCTGCTGCACAGCCCTATCGATCTCAGCGTTGAAACCCGTCTGGATGCGGAAGTGAAGAGTTGGTTTGCCTTCGCCCTGCAAAAATGTGCAGAGCTGGCGCTGCTGCGCGACGCGCTCAACAGCGGCGACACCCGTGCGCTGGCGGAATGGAGCGCCCCGATTCAGGCGCGCCTCCACTCCACGCGGGTACATAATGCTGCCGTTGAAAAACGTCTGGCGGCGATTAGCGCCCAGGACAGCCAGCGCGCCAACCCTTATGAAGTGCGTGCGCAGGCGCAGAGAGCGCGTTTTAACCTGCCAGCCTGGCCGACCACCACGATTGGCTCATTCCCGCAAACCACCGAAATTCGTGGCCTGCGTCTGGACTTTAAAAAGGGCAATCTGGATGCCAACCACTATCGCACTGGCATTGCCGAACATATCAAGCAGGCGATTATTGAGCAGGAGCGTTTAGGTCTG
>JBOFJM010000390.1:0-3673 GCA_051656825.1 Kluyvera sp. | reverse complement strand
TCGTTGATTTCCGGCGGTTTCGACTCCGGCGTTTCCAGCTATATGCTGATGCGTCGTGGCTGCCGTGTGCACTATTGCTTCTTTAACCTCGGCGGCGCAGCGCATGAAATTGGCGTTCGTCAGGTTGCTCACTATCTGTGGAATCGTTTTGGTAGTTCGCACCGTGTACGTTTCGTGGCGATCAACTTCGAACCAGTGGTTGGTGAAATCCTGGAGAAAGTCGATGATGGCCAGATGGGCGTGGTACTTAAACGCATGATGGTGCGCGCGGCGTCGAAAGTTGCTGAACGCTATGGCGTGCAGGCGCTGGTGACCGGTGAAGCGCTGGGTCAGGTGTCCAGCCAGACGCTTACCAACCTGCGTCTTATCGACAATGTGTCCGATACCTTAATCCTGCGTCCGCTGATTTCGCACGATAAAGAGCACATTATTAATCTGGCGCGCGAAATCGGTACGGAAGATTTTGCCCGTACCATGCCGGAATATTGTGGCGTTATCTCGAAAAGCCCAACCATCAAAGCGGTTAAGGAAAAAATCGAGGCCGAAGAAGCGCATTTCGATTTCAGCATTCTCGATAAAGTGGTGGCTGAAGCGAACAACGTTGATATCCGCGAAATTGCCCAGCAGACGCAGCAAGACGTGGTGGAAGTGGAAACCGTTGACAGTTTTGGCGACAACGATGTGATTTTGGATATCCGCTCTATCGACGAACAGGACGATAAACCGCTGAAGCTGGAAGGCGTAGAAGTGGCTTCGCTGCCGTTCTATAAACTGAGCACTCAGTTTGGTGACCTAGACCAGAGCAAAAACTATCTGCTGTGGTGCGAGCGTGGCGTAATGAGCCGCTTGCAGGCGCTGTATCTGCGTGAGCAAGGCTTTGCCAACGTGAAGGTGTATCGCCCGTAAGCCATAATGCCCGGTGGCGCTGGTTCACCGGGCAACTCTGTTTAACGCTCTTTGAAACTCTCATCCACTTTTGTTTGTAGTGGACTAAGAAGATACTCAATGACGCGCCTTTTTCCGGTCTTGATTTCAGCCGTTATATTCATTCCCGCACTCAGCGGTATGCGCGTGCCTTCAATATTGATGCCTGATTGATCTAACGTAATAATGGCGGAAAACACCAGCCCCAGCTTTTCATCTTCAATGGCATCGAAGCTGACATGTTTGACTTTCCCAGTCAGATAACCGTAGCGGGTATAAGGAAACGACTCAATTTTTATTACCGCTTCCTGACCGGCACGGACAAAACCAATATCTTTATTGGCCACCAGAGCTTCCACTTCAATTTTGTCTTCCTGAGGCGCAACCACCATCAGCGTTTGGCCTTCCATGATGACGCCGCCAACGGTATGGGCAACTAACTGTTGTATTGTCCCATTAACCGGAGACTTAAGGGTCATAAACGTTTGCCGTTGTCTGGTTTTTAGCATTTGTTCCGTTAACTGCTCAATATCTTCATTACTTTGACGCAGCGCGTCCAGAATATCTCTCTTTAATGTCTGGCTATTTAAACTACGTTCATGCTCAGCCTGATTTATCGACTCTTTTATTTGCTCCGCCTGACTGATTTGCGTATTCAGATCGTTGCTGTTTTCAATGGTTGCACTTTCTTGTTGATAATATTCATGCTGCGAAAGGTAGTTTTTATCGAGTAATTTCTTAAAATCGCTTAAACGCTGCCGTTCTATTACACCGATATTCTTTAGTTTTACTATCTGCGCTTCGCTGGCGCGTAATTCCGCTTTATGCTGTTGCAGAACCGTCTTCAGTTGCTGATCTTGAATGTACCATGTCTGATACTGATTTTGCGCCAGCTGTTCACTGGCCAAAATATCTTTTTTATCAATACCCGCCGCTAACAGCTCCGCTTGTTCGATCAGCGGTTTACTTTTCGCATTTAACGCGGCGAGCAGTGCGGTATTACGCTGTCTGGCAAGTTTTGCCGCATTGAGCATTCGCTGTGACTGCACATAATCATTATCGGAGCCAACCCCGCTTAATTCAGCTAATAGTTGGCCTGCGGTGACCGTATCGCCATCTTTAACGTAGATCTTTTTTACCACCGATGTTTCCAGTGACTGGATGGTTTTACTGCGACCGCCTGGCACGGTTTTACCCTGTGAAACGGCAACAATATCAACCTTGCCAATGATAGCCCATAGTATTGCCAATGCTGCGAATAACATAATGGTTCGAACCACGATTTTAGGCGCGACGGAAACGGGTTTTTCGATAAGCTCCAGATGGGCGGGTAAAAAAGCATAATCATCCGCCGCACGTTTTGGGGGAGCCAGTTGCTCTCGTACTTGCCACACATCAGCCCAGATTTTTACGTATCTGAGCCAGAACTCTTTAATTGTTTTACACCAGAGTTTCATTTCTTATTTCCCGGTCAAGCTAATGTGCTTGAAATTCGAAAAGTTGACGATAGTAGCCGTTTTGAATTTTTATTAATTCATCATGCTTGCCTTGTTCAATAATCTCGCCTTTATCCATAGCGATGATACGATCGGCAAAACGGACGGTAGATAAGCGATGAGCAATAATAAAAACAGTACGACCCTGACAAATGAGCTGCATGTTTTTCATGATGGCATGTTCAGATTCGTAATCCAGTGCGCTGGTGGCTTCGTCCAGTATTAAGATGCGTGGGTTATTGACCAATACTCTGGCAATGGCGATACGCTGGCGTTGCCCGCCGGATAACAGAGAACCTTGTTCGCCCGCGTTAGTATCATAGCCTTCAGGAAGCTCCATGATAAAATCATGAGCGCCGGCTAATTTGGCCGCTGTAATCACTTTTTCTAACGGCATACCCGGTTCAGTTAGCGCGATGTTATCTCTTATACTGCGGTTGAATAATACATTTTCCTGCAACACCACGCCCACCTGACGGCGTAACCAGGCGGGATCGACCAAAGAGAGATCGTTGCCATCAACTAATACCCTGCCACGTTCCGGTATATACAGGCGTTGTATCAGTCGCGTTAAGGTACTTTTCCCTGATCCCGAACGGCCAACAATTCCGATGATTTCACCTTCCAGGGTCGTGAGATTCAATGATTTAATTATTTCTGGGCCATCGGGGCGGTAGCGGAAAACGACGTTCTCAAAAGTAATTTTTCCCATAATTTCCGGTAACGCGAGGCGGCTGGCAGGTGATTCCGCCGGAGTATTCAGGATATCGCCCAAACGAGCAACCGAGATACCCACCTGCTGAAAATCCTGCCAGAGCTGTGCCAGGCGAATAACCGGAGCCGCGACCTGTCCTGCCAACATATTGAAAGCGATAAGCTGCCCAACGGTAATATCCCCGGCAATCACCAACCTCGCCCCAAGCCATAAATTTACGAGCATGACTAATTTTTGGATCAGTTGAATGCCCTGTTGCCCAATGGTGGCAAGCGTGGCGACTTTAAATCCAGAACTGACATAAGCAGCGAGCTGTTTATCCCAGTGACGGGTCATTTGCGGCTCTACCGCCATCGCTTTTAGGGTGTTAATGGCTGTCACTGACTCAACCAGAAAAGACTGGTTATCGGCATTACGGGCAAATTTGTCATTTAGCCTGGCGCGTAACAGAGGGCTAATGGTGGCTGACCAGATGGCATAGCAGGGAAGCGACGCCAGCACGACTAAAGTCAGCCAGCCGCTGTAGTACCACATGACG
>JBOFJM010000389.1:0-4272 GCA_051656825.1 Kluyvera sp. | reverse complement strand
TGCCGGGCGTACTGTTGCTGACCGCAACGCCGGAACAACTGGGAATGGAGAGCCACTTTGCGCGTCTGCGCCTGCTCGACCCGAACCGCTTCCACGATTTCGAGCAGTTTGTTGAAGAACAGAAAAACTACCGTCCGGTGGCCGATGCGGTAGCTCTGTTGCTGGCAGGCAATAAGTTAAGCAACGACGAGTTAAACATGCTCGGCGAACTGATTGGTGAGCAGGACATCGAAGCGCTGCTGCAAACCGCGAACAGCGATCGCGATGGCGCAGACGGCGCGCGTCAGGAACTGATCAGCATGTTGATGGATCGCCACGGCACTAGCCGCGTGCTGTTCCGTAACACCCGTAACGGCGTGAAAGGTTTCCCGAAACGCGAGCTGCACACCATCAAGCTGCCGCTGCCGACCCAGTATCAAACGGCGATTAAAGTGTCCGGCATTATGGGCGCGCGCAAAAGTGCGGAAGATCGCGCTCGCGACATGCTCTACCCAGAGCAGATTTATCAAGAATTTGAAGGCGATACCGGCACCTGGTGGAACTTCGACCCGCGCGTAGAATGGCTGATGGGCTACCTGACCAGCCACCGCTCGCAGAAAGTGCTGGTGATTTGCGCCAAAGCCGCCACCGCGCTCCAACTGGAGCAGGTACTGCGCGAGCGCGAAGGTATCCGCGCGGCGGTGTTCCACGAAGGAATGTCGATTATTGAACGTGACCGCGCTGCCGCGTGGTTCGGTGAAGAAGACAGCGGCGCGCAGGTGCTGCTGTGCTCGGAAATCGGTTCTGAAGGCCGTAACTTCCAGTTCGCCAGCAACATGGTGATGTTCGATCTGCCGTTCAACCCGGATCTGTTAGAACAGCGTATCGGTCGTCTGGATCGTATCGGCCAGGCGCATGATATTCAGATTCACGTCCCTTATCTGGAACGTACTGCGCAATCGGTGCTGGTGCGCTGGTTCCATGAAGGTCTGGACGCGTTCGAGCATACCTGCCCGACCGGCCGTACCATCTATGACAGTGTGCACAGCGAGCTGATTAACTATTTAGCCGCGCCAGAAAACACCGACGGCTTTGACGACCTGATCAAGAAATGCCGCGAACAACACGATGCGCTGAAAGCGCAACTGGAACAGGGCCGCGACCGTCTGCTGGAGATCCACTCCAACGGCGGCGAGAAAGCGCAGGCGCTGGCGGAAAGCATTGAAGAACAGGACGACGACACCAACCTTATCGCCTTCGCGATGAACCTGTTTGATATCGTCGGTATCAACCAGGACGATCGCGGTGAGAACCTGATTGTGCTGACGCCGTCTGACCATATGCTGGTGCCAGATTTCCCTGGCCTGCCAGAAGATGGCTGCACCGTCACCTTCGAGCGTGACGTGGCGCTGTCGCGTGAAGATGCGCAGTTCCTGACCTGGGAACACCCGCTGATTCACAACGGCCTGGATTTGATTCTCTCCGGTGATACCGGTAGCAGCACCATTTCACTGCTGAAAAACAAGGCGCTGCCGGTCGGTACACTGCTGCTGGAGCTTATCTACGTGGTGGAAGCCAACGCGCCGAAACAGCTTCAGCTCAACCGCTTCCTGCCGCCAACGCCGGTACGTATGCTGCTGGATAAAAACGGCACTAACCTTGCCGCACAGGTTGAGTTTGAAACCTTCAACCGCCAGCTTAGCGCGGTGAACCGCCACACCGGTAGCAAACTGGTGAACGCGGTGCAGCAGGACGTTCACGCAATTCTGCAACTGGGCGAAGGTCAGATTGAGAAAGCCGCGCAGGCGTTGATTGCTGTCGCTCGCGAAGAAGCCGATGACAAACTCAGCGCAGAGCTGTCGCGCCTGGAAGCACTAAAAGCGGTGAACCCGAACATTCGCGATGATGAACTCAGCGCGATTGAAAGCAACCGCCAGCAGGTGATGGAAAGCCTGTCGCAAGCGGGCTGGCGTCTGGACGCACTGCGTCTTATTGTCGTCACCCATCAGTAACAGGAGCCGCTATGGGCATGGAAAACTACCACCCGCCGCAGGATCCGTGGCTGGTTATTCTCTATCAGGATGAGCACATTATGGTGGTCAACAAACCGAGCGGCTTGTTGTCCGTACCGGGCCGTCAGGAAGAGCATAAAGACAGCATTATGACGCGCGTTCAGCGTGACTATCCGCAGGCGGAGTCCGTTCATCGCCTCGATATGGCGACCAGCGGCGTGATTGTAGTGGCCCTGACCAAAGCGGCGGAACGCGAGCTTAAGCGCCAGTTCCGCGAACGCGAGCCGAAAAAGCAGTATGTGGCTCGCGTGTGGGGTCACCCGCAGCCGGAAGAAGGTTTGGTGGATTTACCGCTGATTTGCGACTGGCCGAATCGGCCTAAGCAGAAGGTGTGTTATGAAACCGGCAAGGCGGCGCAGACCGAGTATGAGGTGCTGGAGTATGCGGCGGATAATACCGCGCGCGTGAAGCTCAAGCCGATTACCGGCCGTTCGCATCAGCTACGTGTGCATATGCTGGCGCTGGGGCATCCGATTCTCGGCGATCGTTTCTACGCTCACGCCGAGGCGCTGGCGATGGCTCCGCGTTTGCAGCTACATGCCGAGACGCTGACCATTACTCATCCTGAGTTTGGCAATAGCATGACCTTTAAAGCACCGGTCGATTTCTGATAGTAATGCCGGATGGCATCCGGCCTACCGTTTTGGACTACGAGGTTGCCGGATGGCGGCTAACGCCTTATCCGGCCTACGGGGCTTGAGCGTGCCGGATGGCGGCTTCGCCTTATCCGGCCTACGGGGTTGAGCGGCGGGGTTGCCGCCTTATCCGGCCTACGGGTGGATGTTCGCTGTAGGCCTGATAAGCAACGCGCCATCAGGCATCCACTGCCACTTTACTTAAACCCTTTCTGCTCTTTAATCAGCTCGTACGCTTTCTGAATTTCCTGCGCTTTTTGCTTCGCCATTTCCATCATCTCCGGCGGCAACCCTTTTGCGACCAGTTTATCAGGGTGATGTTCGCTCATCAGCTTACGGTAAGCGCGCTTGATGGTCGTGGCATCGTCAGACGTTTTCACACCAAGCACATTACACGCATCTTCAAGCGTAGGCCCACGCTGCGCCTGCTGCCAGCCGCCGCCCTGAGACTGCTGCTGATAACCGCCGCCAAACTGCGCGCCGCCCTGCATCATACGCAGGAACTGATCAAACTGAGCGCGAGAAATTCCCAGCTCCTCAGCTATCACATACAGCACATCGCGTTCGTTCGGGTGCAAAGAGCCGTCGGCAAACGCCGCCTGAATCTGGATTTCAAGAAACATCCGAATCAGATCAAAACGCCCGAAGCACACACTGCGGAACTGACGCATTTTTTCGCGCAACGGGTAATTATCAGATTTACCCACGCGAAACGCCTGCTGTGCGGCGGTGCGAGACTCACCGTGCAGGTTCATGCGATCCATCAACACACTGGCAACCTGGATATCCGCTTCCGTGACACGTCCTTTCGATTTGGTCAGGTGGCCCATCACCTCAAAGGTGGTGGCAAAAAATAGCGACTGCCGCTGTTGCTGGTTCGCAAACCAGTTCATGCGACGACTTCGCGCCTTATCAAACATGTGGCCAACGAGCAGCCCGAGGACTACGCCCCAAAACCCTCCGCCCATTATTAGGGCAACGGCCACACCAATCACTTTTCCCCAATACTGCATATACTCCCCAAATCGTCATGCCAGCGGCTAAAATATGCATTATCATACCTGTCATTCAATGCCGTGCATAACACCTCTGGCGAGAACGGACAGGATAAAACTAGCGTCATCACGATGAGTACGTTAGTCTCTGACCGTTTGCAAGCCGCAATGCTATAGATGACGGAACAACAAATACAACGTATGAAAAAACGTATTCCCACTCTCCTCGCGACCATGATCGCCAGCGCCTTGTACAGCCAGCAGGGAATGGCTGCAGATCTTGCATCGCAATGTATGCTTGGCGTTCCAAGTTACGATCGCCCATTAGTCGATGGTAAAACTAATGAGCAACCTGTAACGATTACCGCCGATCACGCCGATGGTAACTATCCTGATAACGCTGTATTCAGCGGTAATGTCGATATTAATCAGGGTAACAGCCGCTTGCAGGCCGATGAAGTTCAGCTTCATCAAAAACAGCCGGAAGGCCAGCCCGCACCGGTGCGCACCGTCGATGCATTGGGTAACGTCCACTATGACGATAACCAGGTTATCCTCAAGGGGCCAAAAGCCTGGTCAAACCTGAACACC
>JBOFJM010000388.1:0-3713 GCA_051656825.1 Kluyvera sp. | reverse complement strand
TTCATCACCGCGATATAAACGCCGGATTGCTGCAACGGCGCAATGTCTTTCAGCGGCAGCAGCAGTTTTTCTCGCGTGTTGCGCGCAGGGTTGAGGTCAAAGCGCCCGCTGTAGACCAGATCGGCCATTTTCAGCAGTTGATCCGACTCCCAGTTGCTGAGCGCGCTGCGGTATTCCCATTGGCTAACAAACGCCGCCAGCGATTCCGGCTTCACACGGAAGAAATTAACATCAACATTTGGCACGTTGAGCGCCATCACCGGCAGCCCTTCCACCACTTTTCCAGGTAATAGAGAGCCACGGCTGGCAAAGCCAACGCTTGGGGCGATGTCGCGGGTGGTCAGCGTTTTTTCCACGCTGCTGCCAAAGGTGGTTTTATTCAGTGCCGCCAGAGCGCTATCCACCGTCACAATCAAATCACGTTTCGGTTCGAGATGGCGTAGGCGTAGTTCTTTCAGGTTGGGCGACAGCTCCCAGGCGCCGTCCACTTTGCCGCTCTTTTTATCCACCACATGAACGGTTTTGCTGAAGTCCTGGTCAGGATTGAGCGCAATCGAGAAGGTCAGTACCAGCGTGGCAGCACCATCGAGTTGCACTTCAGAGGCGTCCAGCAGCGTGAGCGTTTTGCCTTCGCTTTGGGCCGCCATCTTTGCTAACTGGGCAGCATCGGGTTTTGCGGGCGTTGCCGCCGCTTTTGACGCGGATGCAGAAAGCGATGGGGAGTCGCCGTTGTTATCACATCCGGCGAGCGTAAACGTCATTGCCAACGCAAGCGCCAGCGTAGGGAAACGAAAGGGTTTCATCCTGTAACCTCTGACTCATAGAGTCTGTCTATGTTATCACCACAGTATTATGCCCGATGACGCAGAGCGCCAATAGCTAACTATTTCTCAAATCCCCCCCAAAGGCTTTCGGGCTTGAGTGTTACTGCGATCACAACACGCAACGTCACATGTAACGTTGTGCGTACTTTGTTTTTAAAACAACAAGATAGCTAGCTTAACGCCGCAAACTGCTGCTACCGTTTGCGGGTCGTTTCACCTTACGTATGCGGTTCAATACTCGGAGAACAATATGAAAAGAGCCGTCAATGCCCTACAAAATTTTGGTAAATCCCTCTATGGCCCGGTACTGATTCTGCCGATTGTGGGCCTGTTTATCGCCTTCGGTAACGTGCTGGGCAATGGCAGCCTGGCCGAATATCTGCCGTTTCTGGGCTACCCCGCCGTGCAGCATTTGGGGCAGTTGATTGCCAAATCAGCGGTTTCACTGCTGGTTAACCTAGCGATGATCTTCGCCGTCGGTATTCCGATTGGCCTTGCCGCTCGTGATAAAGGCTACGCCGCGCTGTTGGGGCTGGTGACGTTTATCGTTTTTATCAACGCCATGAATGTCACCCTTCAGATGCAGGGCGAACTCGCGCCAGCAGACCAAATGCGTACCGCCGGGCAAAGCATGGTGTTGGGCGTGCAAGTACTGGAAATGGGCGTGTTCGCCGGTATCCTCACCGGCGCACTGACGGGCTTTTTGTATAACCGCTACTCCGGCGTGCAGTTCTCCGGGGCGATGGCGATTTACTCAGGGCACTGTTTTGTCACCATTATTATTCTGCCGGTGGCCATTCTGCTGGGCGTGGTGATGAGCGAAATCTGGCCTTTAGCGCAGCATGGTATCAGCGCACTGGCGCTGGCGATTAAAGGCTCGGGTTCATTTGGTGTGGCGATTTATGGCTTTCTGGAGCGCATTTTAGTGCCCACCGGCCTGCATCACCTGGTGTATACGCCGTTTCTGTACACCGAACTGGGCGGTACACAAGACGTTTGCGGCTCTCTGTATCAGGGCGCGCGTAATATTTATTTCGCCGAGATGGCCTGCCCCGACGTGAAACAGTTGAGCAGCACAGTGGTGTGGGACGCGCGCGGTATCAGCAAAATGTTCGGCCTGCCCGCCGCCGCACTGGCGATGTACGTGACGGCAAAACCGGAGCGCAAGGCTGCCGCAAAAGCTATTTTGATCCCCGCAGCGTTGACATCCATGCTGGTCGGCGTAACCGAACCGATTGAGTTCTCCTTCCTGTTCGTCGCCCCGTTGCTGTTCGTGGTTCACGCGGCGCTTACCGGCATCGGCATGATGCTGTTCTCGCTGTTCGGCGTCCACGCGATTGGCGCAAACGGCATTATCGATTTCATTCTCTACAACCTGCCGCTGGGAACCAGCAAATCCAACTGGCCGATGTACATCGTGGTGGGACTTATTATGTTCGCCCTCTACTTTGTCATCTTCCGCTTCCTGATCCTGCGTTTCGATATGAAAACGCCGGGGCGCGAGGACGACGACCAGCAAACCAGGCTCTACAGCAAGCAGGAGTATCAGGCGAAGGGCAACAATGATGGCCTCGGCTCCAGCATTATTGAGGGGCTGGGCGGTCGCGAAAACATTGAAGTGGTGGATAACTGCTACACCCGTCTGCGGGTCACGGTGAAAGACGTTGCGCGCATTAACGAGCCACAGCTCAAAGCGACCGGTGCCAAAGGCATTATTAAGCAGGGTAATAACGTTCAGGTGGTCTACGGGCTGCATGTCAAAAAGATGAGAGAAGCCGTTGAGATGGTTCTCTGAAGGAGGCTATAACATGTTGAAATCCCCATTCATTCTGTCTATTGCTGGCGGTGGCAGCACCTATACGCCGGGTATCGTGAAAAGCCTGATGGTGCGCCTGAGCGATTTCCCGCTGGCGGAAATCCGCCTCTACGATATTGATGAAGCGCGGCAAAATACCTTCGCGCCGGTGGTGGAAAAGGTCATTCGCGACCATAGCCAGAGCATCAAATTCACCGTGACCACCTGCGCGGAGACGGCCTTCAGCGGCGCGCATTTTGTTTTTGCCCAAATGCGCGTTGGCCAGTACAAAATGCGCGAGCAGGATGAAAAAATCCCTCTGCGTCATGGCGTGGTCGGGCAGGAAACCTGCGGGCCTGGCGGGCTGGCTTACGGATTGCGCACTATCCTGCCGATGGTAGAACTTATCGATATGGTCGAGCGCTATGCCGACCCGAAAGCCTGGATTGTTAACTATTCCAACCCCGCCGCCATCGTCGCCGAGGGCATCCGCCGCCTGCGCCCACAGGCACGCGTGCTGAATATTTGTGATATGCCGGTCGCCGCCATGCGCAATATAGGCGCCATTCTCGGCGTCGATCGCCATAAGCTAGACGTCGATTATTTTGGCCTCAACCACTTTGGCTGGTTTACCCAAGTGCGCGTCGATGGCGAAGACAAGATGCCGGAGCTGCGCCGCCACGTGGCGAAATTCGGTCTGCTGACGGAAGACGCCGCGCAAACCGACCCACAGCACGCCGACCCATCATGGGTGAAAACCTGGCGCAATATCAAGCCGATGATGGACTGCTTCCCTGAGTATCTGCCCAACCCATATTTACAGTATTACCTGATGCCCAACCAGATTGTCGCGCACCAGAACCCCGACTATACCCGCGCCAATGAAGTGATGGACGGGCGCGAGAAAAAACTGTTCGCTGCCGCCGTGGAGTACCAGCGCACTGGCGTATTACCGGACGCCTTCCACGTTGGCGTACATGGGGCGTTTATTGTCGATGTCGCCTGTTCACTGGCCTTTGACCTGCGCCAGCGACACCTGGTGATTGTTGAAAACCAGGGCGCTATCGCCAATCTGCCCGATGACGCGATGGTTG
>JBOFJM010000387.1:0-2977 GCA_051656825.1 Kluyvera sp. | reverse complement strand
AGATAAAACGGCCATCAGTTTACGCTGGCGCTCAACGTTCGACAGATCAACCACGCCACCGGTCTGCCGCTGCCACTGTTTTGCGGCGTGATTGGCCAGCTTAGCCAGCGTTTTCGTCTGCGCAATCCCCACCCCGACGGTCAGGTGCGTACGCTGAAGCAGCGTCGCGCGGATCTCTCGCCCAAAGTCAGCCAGATCCCGACAATTGCGAACACCCGTCAGATCACAAAAGGATTCATCAATTGAATACACTTCACAGCGCGGCGACATCTCTTCCAGCGTGGTCATCATTCGCTGGCTCATGTCCGCATACAACTCATAGTTACTTGAAAAAAAGTGGATTTTCTCTGGATACGGTGCATTTTTCAGTTGGAACCATGGAGTCCCCATTTTGATGCCTAGCGCTTTGGCTTGCGCGTTACGGGCTATCACGCAACCGTCGTTATTGCTCAGAACGCAAACAGGTTTTCCCTTGAGATCAGGCCTGAATACCGTCTGGCAGCTCGCATAAAATGCGTTCGCATCGACAAGTGCAAACATCAGCTGACCGTCTTCAGAATGTGGGTAACGACCCCGAAAATATCCAGCGAATCCTCGCCGCCGACCACGATCGGGCTATATGCAGGGTTATCAGGAATCAACATCACGGCCGGATGCATTTGCAGCCGTTTCACCGTGAACTCGCCATCAACGGCGGCTATCACAATGTCACCGTGCTGTACTGTTTTGGCGCTATCAACCACCAGCAGATCGCCACAGTCAATGCCCGCGCCGTTCATAGAATCACCGGCGGCACGGACAAAATAGGTTGCGCTGGGGTGCTTCACGACTAACTGATTCAAATCAATACGTTGCTCAACATAATCCTGGGCCGGACTCGGAAAACCGCATTGGACGGGATCGCTAAACAAAGGGAGTGCGACTTTCTGGCTCAGCTGAGTGGGTGAATAAAACGTCATGATAAGCTCACTTGCATTTATACTGTTTATATATACAGTAAAGAGGTGTTAAAGCAGGTTTGTGAAACTCGTTTATGACAAAACAGCTGTTCGCAGGCATAAAAAACGGGATTACATGTTGTCGATGATCACATCACCAAACTCTGACCATTTCAGCGGATTATCACTTTCCGTACCTTTAATAATCAGGTCGGTGGCTTCGAACATTCCATATGATCCAGTATTACATTAGTAATGTGTGATTAACATTATGAATTAACAGAATATATTATGGTTTTATACGATTAGGATCGCTTCTTTAAAGCACTCATAACCCATTGATTATAAAAATTTTGGGGAAAGGGAATCCTCTACCGACAAGGGATTTTAAAGCGTGCGTATTTTCTCAACTCCCCCAGCGGTGAAAGATTTACAGCCACAAAGGTCTGCTATGAGCGAGGAGCAGACTTTCAGATTGTGATTGAACAGCAAATGAGATTTTGGATGAATACTCAGATGCTCAGCGTTGCCTTCATCTCATACGCCCAGTTCAGCAATAGCCAACTCAGCAATTTCAACCTGGACTGATATAGGATCATTACATTCAAGCGACCATGTCGCCGAAAGCCCGCACCATGCAATTATCCACTTCAGAAGTCGCTCTCTATTTATTCCCGATATCTCAGTGACTATCTCAAGCCGCTGTTTAAAAATACTCGGCGTTCTTGCAATATGACACTCAGAATTACCAAGATCCGGGTTGGTGAAAATATTAGCAAAGTCGAATCCTCTTTCGCCTAGTAGCCCTTTGGGATCAATGGCCAGCCAACCCAATGATTCGAAATCAAGTACGTTATCGTGATGCAAGTCACCATGTAATACGACGACGTCTTGCGGGGAGGAGAGCAGTTCCTGAGCGATCCCTTCGCAATGCGCCAGAATACCTCTATGCTCAAGGGCTGCGGGTTTTAGCGAAGAAAACCAGCGATGTAGAGGTGTAAGGTTTGGCAAAGGTTTATTTGGATTGCCGTGAAGCCTGTTTGCAGTTGCACACAAAATTTGGCAGGCTGCATTGTCTTGACCATTTTGGGACATCGTTGACAGTGATGCCATTCCTGTAGCGCGAGCGAGTAGAATGGCTTCTTTTTCATAAGCAATAACCGGTGCTGCGCCATTACCTTCCCACCATGCCATCAGCGAGTTCCCAATTTGCTCATCCGCATCATCAGTAACTTTCAGCATAGCCTTAATACCATGAGCCGCTGTTTTTACCGGGAGCAACGTTGATGTGTGAGTTATAAATTTATCTCCATCCGCAATGAGCAACCAACGGCTTAACCAATAACTTAACTTGTCTGCATCCATCGCGATTCCTTTAAAATCCTTATTGCCACCGAGCGTACCGGGACATACATCCGAGCTATCCTAGCCTACGGATCCAGATATTCCCTGAAATTGTTCACTGAACCAATTCGATAATTGCCAGCTCAACAACTTATAATGTAGTGGATGCTTTATCATTGCTGTCGAGTGACACTGTTGTTGAGAGACCGCTCCACGCAATTATCCATTTAAGTAGATGCTCTCTATCCAGACCAGACATTTCGGTTCGGTTCGGTAACAAATCTCAGTCGTTGTTTAAATATACTTGGCACAGTGGACTGGTTAGCGTTCTCAACGCTTAAATTTTAGTTCCCTATGTCATGCGGTTTTGCTTGTTGCCGGATTTCAACTCTTGAACAAACGTCAGTGCTGTTGCCCGTAAATTCAACACAACGCGGCAAACAAATTTGCGAGTCAAGGCGTCGGCTATTAAGAGTCTGGCTAACTATCATCACATAGTGGCTAATTCTGATACGCGAAGGGGTTTACATAACCAGGCTGTCAGCGCGCAGGCTGTGAGAACAAGCCCCAACTGTTGTACCAGACCAGCGACTCCCAGCATCACACCTAGCAGTAAATAGTAGGTCAATCCGAATAATGCTCCAGCTGTTCCTGCCTGCTCCCGATAGTGACGTAGAGCATTGCTCAGTATATTA
>JBOFJM010000386.1:0-4392 GCA_051656825.1 Kluyvera sp. | reverse complement strand
CCAAGGTCGCTGGCCTCCAGCAAAAACTCGCCATTTTCGACGTAGCGTTTCAGTTCGCCCAGTTCGGACGATGCCTGTACCAGTGCCAGCGTTGACAGCACCACTTGCTTGCCGCTTCTGGCCAGCGATTTTGCCATCTCCAGCCAGTCGCCCACTTTGGTGGCACGGCGCTTGCTGCACACCGCCTCGCCGAGGTAAATAGTATCCGCGCTGCTGGTGGCAGCCTGCTGGTAGAAATCTTCCAGCGTCTCTTTTGACCAGTAGTAAAGCACTGGCCCTAATGAATATTTCATGGTGGTTCCTACTGCCATTTACGGTGATACGCACCGAGGGTGGTCTGAGTACCTTCGGACATGGAGCCAAGCGTTTCCATCCAGGAAGCCTGCGGGACAAAGTTCTGCGGGTCTGCCATGCAGCGGTCAATGGCCTGACGCCACACTTTGGCGACCTGGCTCACGTACGCAGGGCTACGCTGACGGCCTTCGATTTTCACCGAGGCGATGTTGGCGGCCAGCAGTTCCGGCAGCAGTTCTAACGTGTTCAGGCTGGTGGGTTCTTCCAGCGCATGATAACGCTCGCCATCAACCAGATAGCGGCCTTTGCACAGCGTGGGATAACCGGCGTTTTCTCCGTCCTGATAGCGGTCAATCAGCACTTCGTTGAGGCGCGATTCCAGACCCTGAGGCGTTTGCTGCCAGCGCACGTAACGTGCCGGAGAACATGCCCCGACGGTGTTTGGCGACTCACCGGTGAGGTAAGACGACAGATAGCAGCGGCCTTCCGCCATAATACACAGGCTACCGAAGGCAAAGACTTCCAGCGGTACTGGGGTCACGCGGGCTAATTGTTTTACCTGGTGAATAGATAGCACACGCGGCAGCACCACGCGCGCCACGTCGAAGTTACGATGATAGAAATTAATCGCCTCTTCGTTGGTGGCCGATGCCTGAACAGAGACATGGCGCTCAATATGTGGATAGCGCTCTGCGGCATACTCCAGCATGGCGAGATCGGCGAGGATCAGCGCATCAGCACCCAGTTGGGCCGCCATATCGACGGCGCGCTGCCAGCGGACGTAGCCATCCGGGTGCGCAAAGGTGTTGATTGCGATGTGCAGTTTGCGGCGATGCTGGTGCACGAAATTTACCGCTTCCTGCAATTTTTTCTCGGTAAAGTTAAGACCGGCGAAATGGCGGGCGTTGGTATCATCTTTCAGCCCGATATACACCGCATCGGCACCGTTTTCGATAGCCGCTTTCAGCGCCGGAAGGTTTCCGGCAGGGCAGAGCAACTCCATAATTCTTCCTGAGTTAGCGGCCCAGCAGGGGCGCATTATTGTTAATGAATGGGGATTTTAGTTAACCTATCGCTAATCATTTTTGATTTGAGGCAGACAAAGCGCATTGATGCCGCCAATAATCCATCTGATTCACGACATAATTGTTGATTTACGCCGCTATGTTGTTTATCTGGTATGGCAAAATAGCGGAACTATTGCATTCAGGGAGTAAAGCTTGTGTTGGATAAATTGCGTTCACGTCTGGTTCATGTCGCACCTACTTTAATGAGCGTGCCGGTGAAATTGACGCCGTTCGCCCTTAAACGCCAGGTTTTGCAGCAGGTCTTAAGCTGGCAGTTCCGCCAGGCGCTGAATGATGGCGAGCTGGATTTTCTCGAGGGGCGCTGGTTGAGCATTGAGGTGCGTGATATTGGCCTCAAATGGTTCACTTCCGTTGAGAATGAGCGCTTAATCGTTAGCGACTCCGCCCAGGCGGACGTTAGCTTCAGCGCAGATGCTAGCGATCTTCTGATGATCGCGGCGCGCAAACAGGACCCGGATACTCTCTTCTTCCAGCGCCGTCTGGTGATTGAAGGTGACACGGAACTGGGTCTTTATGTCAAAAATCTGATGGATGCCATTGAGCTTGAGCAGATGCCAAAAGCGCTGCGCGTAATGCTAATGCAGCTAGCCGATTTCGTTGAGGCTGGCTTAAAATCACCATCAGAAACTAAACAGACTTCGGTAGGTGAGCCATGCTGATTCGAGTAGAAATTGGAATAGATGCCCCAGGCATCGACGCGTTACTGCGTCGTACCTTCGGCGGCGACGGCGAAGCCAATCTGGTTCGCGAGCTGCGTGAAGATGGCCTGATCACTCTGGGGCTGGTGGCAACAGACGATGAAGGCCATGTGGTGGGCTATGTTGCCTTTAGCCCGGTCAGCATTGAAGGCGAAGAACTCCAGTGGGTAGGGCTTGCGCCGGTCGCGGTGGATGAAGCCTATCGCGGCCAGGGTCTGGCACGCAAAATGGTTTATGAAGGGCTGGACTCTCTTAACGAGTTTGGTTACGCGGCAGTGGTGACGCTGGGCGATCCGGCGCTGTACAGCCGTTTCGGCTTTGAGCGCGCGGCGCAGTATGACCTGCGTTGCCGTTGGCCGGGAACGGAAGAGGCGTTCATGGTGCATCGTCTGGCGGATGATGCGCTAAATGGCGTCCACGGCCTGGTTGAGTATTCCGACCACTTCAATCGTTTTTAAGGCTGCTCAGTAGCGTTTCAAATGAACCGTCACCTGTGACGAGGCGCTCTTTCTGGCGCTTCGTTAACTGCTTAATGCGATACTCCAGGCGCAGCGCCAGCGAGTGCTCGCCCACTTCCCCAGCAAACGCCAGCCGCAGCTCGCCTTTGCCGCGCAGCGCTTTTGCGCCTTTACCGCTTTGATGCTGATGAAACCGCCGTTCAACATCGGTGGTGATACCAGTGTACAATTTGTCGTCCTCGGTACGGACGAGATACAAAAACCAACGCACGTGTGCCAACCTGTCTGTATGGGTGCACGCACCATAGCATAACGGAGAGAACAGATGGAAACGCTCGCTGCCATTAGCCGCTGGCTATCAAAACAACACGTTGTCAGTTGGTGTGTGGCAAAAGAGGGAGAACTGTGGTGCGCCAATGCGTTCTACGTCTACGACCCGCAGCGAGTGGTCTTCTATTTACTCAGCGACGATAACACGCGGCACGGGCAAATGACCGGCCAACAGGCTCCGGTTGCCGGTACGGTTAACGGCCAGCCGAAAACGGTCGCGCTGATTCGCGGTGTGCAGTTCAAAGGGGAAATTCGCCGTCTGGAGGGCGAGGAGAGCGAGCAAAAGCGCGCGCTCTACACGCGCCGCTTTCCGGTAGCCAGAACGCTCAGTGCATCAGTCTGGGAACTGCGTCTTGATGAACTCAAATTTACCGATAACACGTTAGGTTTTGGCAAAAAGCTGCACTGGTTCCGCGATTAAAAAGCCAGCTTCGGTAGCTCAATGATAAAACGGGTGGCGACGCTATCTGATGTAACGTGAATTTTGCCGTGGTGCGCGCGAACGATCGACTTCACGATGGCCAGGCCAATGCCACTGTTTTCACCTTTACGCTGACGTGAAGGATCAACGCGATAAAAACGATCGAACAGCCGTGGCAGATGCTCTGGTGCGATCGGCGTACCGGGATTTTCCACGCAATAGACTACCTGCGCCCCCTGGGTTGTGACCTGCACAGTAACCGACATCCCGCGCGGCGTATAGCGAATGGCATTCGACAGCAGATTATTGATAACCCTGCGGATCATGAGCGGATCGCCCGCGACCAGCGCCGGTTCACCCACAAATGTCAGCCTGACTTCGCGCTCTTCCGCCCAGGCCTCAAAGAACTCAAACACTTTCATGGTTTCCGTCTGGAGATCCAGCGGTATGCTTTCGGGGATCAGCAGGTTTTCATCTGCCTGCGCCAAAAACAGCATATCGCTAACCATCTTCGCCATCCGGTTGTACTCCTCAAGGCTGGAATAGAGCACATCTTCCAGCTCTTTTACCGTGCGCGGCTTGCTGAGGGCGATTTCTGTCTGAGTGACCAGGTTGGTGATTGGCGTGCGCATCTCATGGGCGATGTCGGCGGAGAAATTCGCCTGACGGCGGAACACATCCTCTATCTTGCCGATCATCTGATTAAACGACACTACCAGTTGCTCCAGTTCGATCGGCACGCGCGCTGGATCCAGACGCACATCGAGATTTTCCGAGGTGATGTTTTTGATTTTCATGCTGACGTTTCGCAGTGGCTGGTGGCCTTTACGCACGGCGATCAACACAATCACGATGATCAACAGGCTGATAACGGCGGCGCTCATCATCAGATTACGTTTCAGTTCATCAAGATAGTGCAGGTGAAAGTCTATCGACAGCGCAATAAGCAGCGTATAGGCCTAGTCGTTGGTACGAAGAGTTGAGGCGATAACCCGATAGCTGGTGGGCTGCATCTCGCCAGAAGAATGCCCTTCCATGTGGCGCATTCCGCTCCCTTCCCAGCGAAACATACGCTCGCTTTTCAGCTCCTGCGCAAAATGGGC
>JBOFJM010000385.1:0-4247 GCA_051656825.1 Kluyvera sp. | reverse complement strand
AACAGCAGTGACATAACCAATAATCCCACGCCAGCCATATACCAACACATACCCCGCGCATGTGCGCTCGGCGGCGCACTTTCTTCTGCCTGTGGTGGGGGTTCAGTTTGGATAACCGGCGGGGTGATATCAGTAATTTCTGGCACGGTGTCGTCGAGCGCTTCTATGACGACATCCGGGTTTAGCTGCAAGTAACCGCGCGACACCGTGACAATAATGTTGTCGATCCCGTAGTGGCGAAAGGTCTTGCGCAGCATACTGAGATATTGGTTCAGGTTGCTGTTTGAAGAGGTCAGGCCGTTGTCATCCCAGACTTTTTTCAGCACTTCTTCCCGGCTAATTACGCCGGTATTGCGCAGGAAAAAAAACAGCAGCGCGCTGGCGGTGATAGACAGTTGGCTGTCTGGCTCATCGCTTTCCGGCAGCGTTAGCGTACCGTCCGTTGCGTCGTAAATAAAACGGGCATTGATGTTGTAGCGCATCGCGGCCTCAGTCCTTGCGCTTCACACCGGAAGCGTCATCTTTTTAAGCGAGTCAACCAGCGAGCGTCGATGCTCGGCGTTCATGGTGACGCCTTCGGTCAGTTCTGATAGCCAGATCCCATCTGCCGTGTAGCGCACCAATGTGCCGGTAGGGCTGTTATCCAACTCATCCCCCTGGGCCAGTTTACCCAGCATCCAATCACGCCAGCACTTTCGTAGCACCGGCTCATCGGGCATCGCCAATGACAGCACCATCAACTGACGGCTCTCATGCGTATCCGTGAGGTCGGCAAGATAGTTCAGATAGGCGCGGGTAAAACGGCCATAGCTGACGCCGTCTTCACGCATCAGGGCGGTGATTGCCTCTTCCATAATGGCCAGCAGACGAGCAAACAAAGCGAAGATCAGCGCTTGTTTGTTCGGAAAGTGGTGCATTAGTCCGCCTTTACTGACGCCCGCCTCGCGAGCGACGGCATTGAGTGAAAGGGCAGCGATACCATCCCGACCGGCAATCATCGCTGCTGACTCCAGCAACTGCTGATATAAACGGACCGGATCTTTTTTGCGGTGTTGGGCTTCCATGTTCATCACACGATCATACCGACCAGACGGTATGATTCTTTTTGATAGCGATCAATGCGGGCCGGTTGTCCGTAAAATCAATGTGGTTAATGCGTGGGGCGTCACAAATTGTCGTATGAATAGGACATGCGAAATTCAGCAAAGCATATGCGTTTTGTGCGCCAGCAAGGCGCAATCCGGCATGAATTTACCTTTAAATAACAAATGGTTTGCTGAAACAGCGTTTCGTTATAAGCCATAACGAAACGTTATTTGTTCCGGCGAACGCGGTGTGGGAGCGTAAAAAGACAATACAAAAACAGGGGTATCCAGAAAGATTATGGCAAAGACAAAACAGACCGTAGCATCGCTCGCCGTGTTCGTAGGCCTGGCCGCCGTTGGGCTGACGACTTTCACCGCGCAGGCCGACCAACTGGCCGATATTAAAGCCAAAGGGGTCGTTAAAGTGGCGACCTTTGACGCCAACCCGCCGTTTGGGTCTGTGGATGCCAAAACCCATGAGCTGGTGGGTTATGATGTGGACTTTGCCAAAGCGCTGGCGAAATCACTGGGCGTGAAGCTGGAACTGGTGGCGACCAACCCAGCGAACCGCATCCCGCTGCTGCAATCCGGCAAAGCAGATCTGATTGTGGCTGATATTACCATTACCCCAGAACGTGCACAGGTGATTGATTTCTCAACGCCTTATTTTGTCACTGGCCAGCAATTCCTGGTGCCTGTCAGCAGTGGCGACAAGCTGGATGATTACAGCAAATCGCGCATTGGTGCGGTAAAAGGCACGACCGGCGAGCAAACGCTGCATCAGCGCTTCCCACAGGCGCGCGTACTTTCTTATGACGACATTCCCCTGGCGCTGACTGTATTGCGTAACGGCAACGTGCAGGCGATCACTCAGGACAGCACGATTCTGGCGGGCCTGTTGGGCGAAGCGCCGGACAAAGCCAAATTCAAAATTCTGCCAGACTTACTGAGCAAAGAAGAGATTGGCGTTGGCGTGAAAAAAGGCGAACCGGCGCTGCTGAAAGCGGTGAATGATGAGCTGGTGGCGCTGGAGAAATCCGGTGACGCGGCGAAGATTTATGACACCTGGTTTGGCCCTGCGACCAAATCGCCGCAGCCGCGTTCCTTCACTATAGAAGCAAAATAATATGTTGTCGGCTTTACTCTCTCGCTCCGCAGCAAAGGCTGCGGATTTTTCACATCTGCGTAATGCCAGTGTGGAGTTCCGCCAGGCGGTGAAAGAATACGGCAGCCATCGGGTGCTGAACGGCATCAATCTGACGATTAATCCCGGTGAAGTGGTGGCGATTTTGGGGCCTTCCGGCTCGGGAAAATCCACGCTCATCCGCCTGATTAACCAGCTCGAAACCCTTAGCGGCGGCGAAATCCTGGTGGATGGCAAAGCCACGCGCCAGCTCTCCGGCAACGCGTTACGCCAGTTGCGCAGCCGAATTGGCTTTGTCTTTCAGCAATTTAATCTCTATGCCCACTTAACGGCGGCGCAAAATATCATGCTGGCGCTGGAGTCTGTTCATGGCTGGAAGCGCGACGCCGCACAGCAAAGGGCGCAGGAGTTGCTGCACAAAGTGGGGCTGGCGGAAAAAGCCGATGCGATGCCTTCTCAGCTCTCCGGCGGCCAGCAGCAGCGCGTGGCGATTGCCAGGGCGCTGGCCTCTTCACCGCAGATAATCCTGTTTGATGAACCGACCTCGGCGCTTGACCCGGAGATGATTGGCGAGGTGCTGCACGTGATGCAGTCGCTGGCGCACAGCGGTATCACCATGATTGTCGTCACCCATGAAATGCAGTTCGCGCGGGAAATTGCTGACAGAGTGGTGTTTATCGATGGTGGCGACGTGCTGGAAGTGGCTCCACCGGCAGAGTTTTTTGCCCATCCACGCCATCCGCGCGCGGTTCGCTTTTTGCAAAAGGTGCTCGACCCGCTGCATCAGGAGCAAACGGCGTGATGATATCTTTCGACTGGCAAGGGGTGCTCAGCGGGCAACCGCTAGGCTGGATTATCTCTGGCTTTCTCACCACGCTGTGGGTGACGCTGGCAGGGATGATATTAGCGAGCGGGCTGGCGGCGCTATTTTTACTGCTGCGGCTGGCGGGAGGGCGCATTGGGCATGGGATCACCGCCGTTTGGGTTTCCATTTTTCGTAATACGCCACTGCTGGTGCAACTCTTGTTTTGGTATTTCGCCGCGTGGAACTTCCTGCCGCAAGGGCTACGAGATTTCGTCAACGACCCGCACGATTGGGCGATTTTGCCGGGTAACGTCTGGTGGCTGACGCCGGAGTTTCTCTGCTCGGCCTGGGGGCTGGGTGTATTTACCTCTGCATTTTTAATTGAGGAAGTTGCCGCCGGATTGTTAAGTGTACCGGCAGGTCAGCGCGAAGCGGCGCTGGCGCAGGGGTTTTCCACCTCCGGGCTGTTGCGGCACATTTTACTGCCGCAAGGGCTGGCAAATGCCTGGCAACCGGTGGTGGGGCAATACCTCAACTTGATGAAACTGTCTTCCCTGGCGAGCGGGATCGGTTTTGCGGAGCTAACTTATCAGGTGCGGCAAATTGAAAGCTACAACGCTCATGCGCTGGAGGCTTTTGCGGTGGGAACGGGGCTGTATCTGTTTACCGGCGTAGTGCTGGGGCTGCTGTTAAGTCGGCTGGGGCCAAAACCGGTAGGGCAAGCCCGACGAGTGCGTAAAGTCGTCGATGTCGCGGGAGGGATCCAGCATGAACGCTAATGTGGCGGTGATTTTCGACAACCTCGATTATCTGCTTTGGGGGCGGCTGGCCGAGGGCGAGCCTGGCGGCGTTGCGCTGACGCTACTGATGGCGCTGGGCGCAGGCGTACTGGCGCTGCCGGGCGGTATTTTGCTGGCCTGTGCGGCCTGGCGATTCCCCGGTGCGCTGCGCCGCCTGCTGTACCTGTGGGCGGAGATAATCCGTGGTATTCCGTTGATTTTCGTTATCTTCTGGCTGTGGTATTTGTTGCCGATGCTAACCGGTAGTGATTTACCTGGCGCCGTGACGGTCACGCTGGCGCTGGCCTGGTTTACGGCAGCTTCCGTGATGCACTCGGTGCTGGCGGGCTTGCAGGCATTGCCTTGCGGCCAATATGAGGCGGCATTAACGCAGGGTTTCAGCGCAGGGCAAAGTTTACGGTTGATTCTGTTAC
>JBOFJM010000384.1:0-4153 GCA_051656825.1 Kluyvera sp. | reverse complement strand
CATTCAGCAGTGAAAACTGGAATCGCCCTGAGCAAGAGGTGAGTGCGTTGATGGAGCTGTTCGTCTGGGCACTGGACAGCGAAGTAAAGAGCCTGCACCGCCATAACGTTCGGCTGCGAATTATTGGCGACACCCGCCGATTTAACTCGCGCCTGCAAGAGCGGATCCGCAAAGCGGAAGCGCTTACGGAACATAATACGGGGTTAACGTTGAATATTGCTGCCAATTACGGCGGTCGATGGGATATTGTTCAGGGAGTTCAGCGCTTAGCCGAACAGGTTCAGGAAGGGGAGCTCCGCCCCGATCAAATCAGTGAAGAACTGCTCAACCAGCAGATCTGCATGCATGAACTGGCTCCCGTTGATTTAGTGATTAGGACCGGGGGAGAACATCGGATCAGTAACTTTCTTATCTGGCAAATTGCCTATGCTGAACTTTACTTTACAGATGTTCTTTGGCCCGATTTCGATGAACAAGACTTTGAGGGTGCGCTGCATGCTTTTGCAAACAGAGAGCGACGTTTCGGCGGCACCGAGCCTGGTGGCGACAAGGCCTGATGGGGGTAGCTCTTGCTGAAGTATCGCCTGATTTCTGCATTAATTTTAATACCGGTTGTCATTGCAGCCCTATTTTTACTGCCTCCCGGCGGTTTTGCTATTGTGACGCTGGTCGTCTGTATGCTGGCTGCGTGGGAATGGGGGCAATTGAGCGGTTTCACTTCGCGCACTCAACGTGTGTGGCTGGCGGTATTGTGCGGCCTGCTGCTTTCGGTGATGCTCTTTTTGATTCCGGAATATCATCATAATATTCATCAACCGATGGTGGAAACATCGCTGTGGGCCTCTTTGGTCTGGTGGGCGGTGGCTCTGGTTTTAGTCCTTTTTTATCCGGCTTCTGCGGCGTGCTGGCGTCAGTCAAAGACGCTGCGCTTGATTTTCGGCATTGTTACCATCGTGCCGTTTTTCTGGGGTATGCTGGCACTTCGCGCCTGGCATTACGATGAGAACCACTACAGCGGTGCGCTGTGGTTGCTCTACGTGATGATTCTGGTGTGGGGCGCAGATTCTGGCGCATATATGTTTGGCAAACTGTTTGGCAAACATAAGCTGGCACCGAAGGTGTCGCCGGGCAAAACCTGGCAGGGTTTTTTCGGTGGATTGGTGACCGCAGCGGTTATCTCCTGGGTATACGGTGTGTGGGCAAATCTGGACGTTGCACCTTCCGTGCTGTTAACCTGTTCCATTGTGGCTGCGCTGGCTTCTGTACTGGGCGATCTCACTGAGAGTATGTTCAAGCGTGAAGCGGGCATTAAAGACAGCGGTCATCTGATCCCCGGACATGGCGGGATTCTCGACCGTATCGATAGCCTGACGGCGGCGGTTCCGGTCTTTGCCTGCCTGTTGTTGCTGGTTTTCAGGACGATTTAACGGATGGAATTATGCTGAGCATTATCTGGAACCTGGTTGCTTTTCTCGTTGCTCTGGGCGTATTGATCACCGTACACGAGTTTGGTCATTTCTGGGTTGCTCGGCGTTGTGGCATCCGTGTAGAGCGCTTTTCCATTGGTTTTGGCAAAGCGCTCTGGCGTCGCGTTGATAAACGTGGCACTGAATTTGTGCTCGCCCTTATCCCTTTAGGCGGGTACGTTAAAATGCTCGATGAGCGCGTCGAGGCGGTTACGCCAGAAATGCGCCATATGGCGTTTAATAATAAAACGGTCGGTCAGCGTGCCGCCGTCATCGCCGCCGGCCCCATCGCCAACTTCCTCTTTGCTATTTTTGCCTATTGGCTGGTGTTTATCATCGGTGTCCCTGGTGTTCGTCCGGTTGTTGGTGAAATAACCGCCAACTCGATTGCGGCGCAAGCACAAATTGCACCAGGCACGGAACTAAAAGCCGTTGACGGTATCGAAACGCCTGACTGGGATGCTGTACGCATGGCGTTAGTGGCAAAAATCGGTGATGAAAGTACCACTCTTACTGTTGCCCCTTTCGGAAGCGACCAGCGTCAGGATAAAATCCTCAACCTGCGTCACTGGGCGTTTGAGCCGGATAAAGAAGATCCGGTAACATCGCTCGGTATTCGCCCTCGCGGCGCGCAGATAGAATCGGTGCTGGCAGAAGTGCAATCTGACTCTGCGGCGCGTAAAGCCGGTTTACAAGCAGGGGATAGGATCGTTACAGTCAACGGTCAACCGCTGACGCAATGGATGACGTTTGTTACGCTGGTTCGTGATAATCCTGGTAAGGCATTACAGCTAGGCGTTGAAAGGCAGGGCAGTCTCTTGTCTTTGACCCTGATACCGGATACAAAACACGGTAGCGAAAAAGCGGAAGGGTTTGCAGGGGTAGTACCAAAGGTTATCCCGCTGCCTGAGGAATATAAAACAGTGCGCCAGTATGGGCCGTTTAGTGCGATTGTCGAAGCCACGGAAAAAACCGGGCAGTTGATGAAGCTGACGGTCAGTATGCTGGGAAAATTGATCACCGGTGACGTTAAACTGAACAACCTCAGTGGGCCGATTTCGATCGCCCAGGGGGCTGGGATGTCTGCGGAGTATGGGCTGATTTACTACCTGATGTTTCTTGCACTCATCAGCGTGAATTTAGGCATAATCAACCTGTTCCCGCTCCCTGTATTAGATGGGGGTCATTTGCTGTTTTTGGCGATTGAGAAGCTGAAAGGCGGCCCGGTATCCGAGCGAGTTCAAGACTTTAGTTATCGCATCGGCTCGATTCTGCTGATGCTGTTAATGGGGCTTGCACTTTTCAATGATTTCTCTCGGTTGTAAGAGAGTTAGTTAGGAAGAACGCATAATAACGATGGCGATGAAAAAGTTGCTTATAGCGTCGCTGCTGTTTAGCAGCGCGACCGTATACGGTGCTGACGGGTTCGTGGTGAAGGACATTCATTTCGAAGGCTTGCAGCGTGTCGCTGTTGGTGCGGCCCTTCTAAGTATGCCAGTCCGTCCTGGCGACACCGTCACTGATGATGATATCAGTAACACTATTCGCGCCCTGTTTGCGACGGGTAACTTTGAGGACGTTCGCGTTCTGAGAGACGGCGATGTGTTACTGGTGCAGGTTAAAGAGCGCCCAACGATTGCGAGCATCACCTTCTCCGGCAACAAGTCGGTAAAAGATGACATGCTCAAGCAAAACCTTGAGGCCTCTGGCGTTCGTGTCGGCGAATCCCTCGACCGTACCACTCTCTCTGATATCGAGAAAGGTCTGGAAGATTTCTACTACAGCGTCGGTAAGTACAGCGCGAGCGTGAAGGCGGTGGTTACACCGTTGCCGCGTAACCGTGTTGACCTGAAGCTGGTCTTCCAGGAAGGTGTCTCGGCACAAATTCAACAGATCAATATCGTCGGTAACCATGCGTTCAGCACCGATGATCTGATCTCAACATTCCAACTGCGTGACGAAGTGCCGTGGTGGAACGTGGTTGGCGATCGCAAATACCAGAAACAGAAGTTGGCGGGTGACCTTGAAACCTTGCGTAGCTACTATCTGGATCGCGGCTATGCCCGTTTCAACATTGATTCCACGCAGGTTAGCCTGACGCCGGATAAAAAAGGTATCTACATCACCGTGAACATCACTGAAGGCGATCAGTACAAGCTTTCTGGTGTGCAGGTGACGGGGAACCTGGCCGGACATTCCGCTGAAATTGAGGGCCTGACTAAGATTGAGCCAGGCGAACTCTATAACGGCGCGAAAGTGACCAAAATGGAAGATAACATCAAGAAACTTCTTGGTCGCTACGGCTATGCCTATCCGCGCGTGCAGTCTCAGCCGGAAATCAACGACACGGATAAAACCGTTAAGCTGCATATCAACGTTGATGCCGGTAACCGTTTCTACGTGCGTAACATTCGCTTCGTGGGTAACGACACCTCTAAAGATTCCGTTCTGCGTCGTGAAATGCGCCAGATGGAAGGGGCGTGGCTGGGCGGTGACTTAGTTGACCAGGGTAAAGATCGTCTGAACCGTTTGGGCTACTTTGAAACTGTCGATACCGAAACCCAACGTGTGCCTGGCAGCCCGGACCAGGTGGATGTGGTTTACAAGGTGAAAGAACGCAACACGGGTAGCTTCAACTTCGGTGTCGGTTACGGTACTGAAAGTGGTGTGAGCTTCCAGGCGGGCGT
>JBOFJM010000383.1:0-2871 GCA_051656825.1 Kluyvera sp. | reverse complement strand
GGTTAATCCCCTTTTAAAATTGTGGTTTTTCCCTATTCTGCGTATTACTGGTCATCTGCGGCTGGGTTTCTTATCATAAGACTTTCCTGAAAACATCCGGCGTCCCCATGCACGAAATATTCAATATGCTGCTCGCGGTCTATGATCGAGCGGCCTTAATGCTGATTTGCTTATTCTTCCTGATTCGCCTTCGCCTGTTCCGCGAGCTGCTGCATAAATCGGCGCACACGCCGAAAGAGCTGCTGGCAGTCACCGTCATCTTTTCACTGTTCGCCATTTTCAGCACCTGGTCTGGCGTGCCGGTTGAAGGGTCGCTGGTGAACGTGCGTATTATTGCCGTCATGTCCGGCGGGATCCTGTTTGGCCCGTGGGTTGGCGGCATTGTGGGGTTGATAGCCGGGGTGCATCGTTACCTGATTGATGCCGGTGGCGTCACCGCCGTACCGTGCTTTATTACCAGTATTATCGCTGGGGTGATTTCTGGTTTGATCAACCGAAAAATGCCCAAAAAACAGCACTGGAAAGCCGGTATTCTGGGGGGAATGCTGTGCGAAACGCTGACCATGATTCTGGTAGTGGTCTGGGCGCCGAGTGTTTCTCTGGGTATCAATATCGTTTCAAAAATCGGTATTCCGATGATAGCCGGTAGTGTTTGTATCGGTTTTATCGTGCTGTTAGTGCAAAGCGTTGAAGGTGAAAAAGAGGCCAGCGCCGCGCGTCAGGCCAAGCTGGCGCTGGATATCGCCAATAAAACACTCCCGCTATTTCGCAAAATTAACAGCGATACCCTGCGGCAAATTTGCGACATCATCCGCCAGGATATTCACGCCGATGCGGTCGCCATCACCAACACCGATCGGGTGCTGGCCTACGTCGGTGTAGGGGAAGATAACTATCACAATAACGACGATGCTATCAGCCCAACCACCAAACAGGCCATCAACAATGGTGAAATCATTATTAAAAACAATGATGAGGCTTATAGAACCCCAGAAATTCACTCGATGCTGGTTATCCCGCTTTCGGAAAAAGGCGTTGTCACCGGCACGTTGAAAATCTACTACTGCCACGCACATCAAATAACCTCATCGTTGCAGGAGATGGCCATTGGGCTGTCGCAGATTATCTCTACCCAGCTTGAGGTTTCCCGCGCCGAGCAACTGCGTGAAATGGCAAATAAGGCAGAGCTGCGCGCCCTGCAAAGCAAGATAAATCCCCATTTCTTGTTCAACGCGCTGAACGCGATTTCCTCGCTGATTCGCCTGAATCCAGACACCGCGCGACAGCTCATCTTCAATTTGTCGCGTTACCTGCGCTATAACATTGAATTAAAAGATGATGAGCAGATTGATATCCGCAAAGAGCTGTACCAGATTAAGGACTACATCGCCATTGAACAGGCGCGATTTGGCGATAAATTAACCGTTATTTACGATATCGACGATGAGGTGAACTGCCTGATCCCTAGCCTGCTGATTCAGCCGTTGGTGGAAAACGCCATCGTTCACGGCATTCAGCGCAGCAAAGGCAAAGGCGTGGTCACCATCAGCGTTACCGAGTCCGGCAACCGCGTGCGTATTGGTGTGCGCGATACCGGGCCAGGCATCGACCCGCTCGTGGTGGCGCGGGTTGAAGCGAATGAAATGCCGGGCAATAAAATAGGCCTGCTCAATGTTCATCATCGGGTCAAGCTGCTGTACGGCGAAGGGCTGCACATTCGTCGCCTGGAGCCGGGAACAGAGATAGCGTTCTACATTCCTAACCAGCGCACGCCCGTCCCGGCGGCTGCCACTTTACTGCCCTAACCCGGAGTACGCATGAAAGTCATCATTGTCGAAGATGAATTCCTGGCGCAACAGGAGTTAACCTGGTTGATTCAACAACACAGCCAGATGGAGATTGTCGGTACGTTTGACGACGGTCTGGATGTGCTGAAATTTTTGCAGCACAACAAGGTGGATGCCATTTTCCTCGACATCAATATTCCCTCGCTCGACGGCGTGCTGCTGGCGCAAAACATCAGCCAGTTCGCCCATAAGCCATTTATCGTGTTTATCACCGCGTGGAAAGAACATGCGGTTGAAGCCTTTGAGCTGGAAGCGTTCGACTATATTCTCAAGCCATATCAGGAATCGCGCATTGTCAGTATGTTGCAAAAGCTGGAGTCTGCCTGGCAACAGCAGCAGTCTGGCAGCATCAGTAATGCCAGCGGTTCTACGCGTGAAAATGACACCATTAATCTGATTAAAGATGAGCGCATTATCGTCACGCCGATTAACGACATTTACTATGCCGAGGCGCACGAGAAAATGACGTTCGTGTATACCAAGCGTGAGTCTTACGTCATGCCGATGAACATCACAGAATTTTGCAACAAATTGCCGACCAGCCACTTTTTTCGCTGCCATCGTTCATTCTGTGTGAATCTGAATAAAATTCGTGAAATTGAACCGTGGTTTAATAACACCTATATCCTGCGTCTGCGCGACCTGGAATTTCAGGTTCCGGTGAGCCGCAGTAAGGTAAAAGAGTTCCGGCAGATAATGCATTTATAACGTGAGCGTATGCGATGAAAGAACCCGGCCTACCAGCAGACCAACAATTTTTTGCCGATCTGTTCAGCGGCCTGGTATTAAATCCACAGCGGCTGGGTAGCGTCTGGTTTGCCGCCCAGCCAGGTAATTTGCCCAGCGGCAGTTTATGCCTTGATCTCCCGCGCCTCGATATCGTGCTGCGCGGCGAGTACGGCAACCTGCTTGAGAAAACACAGCACCACCTGACAGAAGGTGAAATGTTGTTTATCCCCGCGCGGGCGGCCAATCTCCCCATCAGTGATAAACCGGTAATGCTACTGAGCCTGGTATTTGCCCC
>JBOFJM010000382.1:0-4537 GCA_051656825.1 Kluyvera sp. | reverse complement strand
GTGATCATCGCGCATTCATCAGAGAGAATGTCGCCAAACAGGTTAGAGCACAGCACCACATCAAACTGTGCCGGATCTTTAATCATCTGCATTGTGGCGTTGTCGATATACATATGGTGCAGCTCGACGTCCGCGTACTCTTTGGCGATTTCGCTGACAATTTCACGCCACAGAATAGAGGTCTGTAAAACGTTGGCTTTATCAATTGAGGTGACTTTGCGGCGGCGCTTGCGCGCAGACTCAAAGGCAATACGCGCAATACGTTCAATCTCGAAACGGTGATAGACCTCGGTATCAAACGCTTTTTCGTGTTGACCGCTGCCTTCACGGCCTTTGGGTTGACCAAAATAGATGCCGCCAGTCAGTTCACGCACGCACAGAATATCGAAACCGTTGGCAGCGATATCAGCGCGCAGCGGGCAAAACTCTTCTAAGCCTTGATACAGCTTGGCTGGACGCAGGTTGCTGAACAGCTTGAAATGCTTACGCAGCGGCAGCAGCGCGCCGCGCTCTGGCTGCGCATTGGGCGGCAGGTGTTCCCATTTGGGGCCGCCAACCGAGCCAAACAGAATGGCGTCTGCCTGTTCGCAACCTTCCACGGTCGCCTGTGGCAATGGCTCTCCGTGACGATCTATAGCAATACCGCCCACATCATAGTGGCTGGTGGTAATACTCATCGCAAAACGCTGACGCACGGCTTCCAGTACTTTCAACGCCTGTGCCATGACTTCTGGGCCAATACCGTCACCTGGCAATACAGCAATATGGTAATTCTTCGACATTACACGGTTTCCTTGTTGTTCTCGTTATTCTTAATTTTGCGTTGCAATTCTTTTTCAACTTCGGCGGCGCGCCAGATGTTATTCAGCACATGTACCATCGCTTTCGCGGAGGATTCGACGATGTCTGTCGCCAGACCGACACCGTGGAAACGACGGCCGTTATAGTTGACGACGATATCCACCTGGCCCAGCGCGTCTTTGCCGTGGCCTTTGGCGCTCAGGTCGTATTTGACCAGCTCAATGTCGTAGTGGGTGACGCGGTTAATAGCGTGATAAATCGCATCGACCGGCCCGTTACCGTTGGCGGCTTCGGCTTTAATTTCATCGCCGCAGGCCAGTTTGACCGAGGCGGTGGCGATATCGCTGGAGCCGGATTGCACGCTGAAGTAATCCAGGCGGAAATGCTCTGGCTCTTCTTGTTGTTTGTTGATGAACGCCAGCGCTTCCAGGTCGTAATCGAAGACCTGACCTTTTTTGTCTGCCAGCTTCAGGAACGCGTCGTACAGGTGATCCATGTTGTAGTCGGTTTCTTTGTAGCCCATCTCTTCCATGCGATGTTTCACCGCCGCACGGCCAGAACGGGAGGTCAGGTTTAACTGCACCTGATTAAAACCGATGGATTCCGGGGTCATGATTTCGTAGTTTTCGCGGTTTTTCAGCACGCCATCCTGGTGAATACCGGAGGAGTGCGCGAACGCGCCAGTACCGACAATGGCTTTGTTTGCCGGGATAGGCATGTTGCAGATCTGGCTAACGGTCTGGCTGGTGCGCCAGATTTCATTGTGGTTGATATTGGTGTGCACTTTCATAATGTCTTTGCGCACTTTAATCGCCATGATCACCTCTTCCAGCGAACAGTTTCCCGCACGTTCGCCGATACCGTTCATCGCGCCTTCAACCTGGCGAGCGCCTGCGTGGACGGCTGCCAGAGAGTTCCCCACCGCCATGCCTAAGTCGTCATGGGTGTGGACGGAGATAATCGCTTTGTCGATATTTGGCACGCGCTCATACAGGCCGGTGATGATGTTGGAAAACTCGAATGGCATGGTGTAGCCGACGGTGTCTGGGATATTAATCGTAGTTGCACCGGCGTTAATCGCGGCTTCGACAACGCGAGCCAACTGATCAATCGGCGTGCGGCCTGCATCTTCACAGGAGAACTCCACGTCGTCGGTGTAGTTGCGCGCCCGTTTCACCATATATACCGCCCGTTCGATGACGTCATCCAGCGTACTGCGCAGCTTGGTGGCGATATGCATCGGCGAGGTGGCGATAAAGGTATGGATACGGAAGGCTTCCGCCACTTTCAACGACTCTGCCGCAACATCAATGTCTTGCTCAACGCAGCGCGCCAGACCACAGACACGGCTATTTTTAATGTTGCGCGCAATGGTCTGTACCGATTCAAAATCGCCCGGAGAAGAGACCGGAAACCCGACTTCCATGACGTCAACACCCATACGCTCAAGGGCAAAAGCGATTTGCAGCTTCTCTTTTACGCTCAGGCTTGCCTGTAATGCCTGTTCGCCGTCACGTAAGGTGGTATCGAAAATAATAACTTGCTGGCTCATGGTTTAGGTCCTTGGTTAACTTGGGCGCTTTGCTACGAGCATAAAAAAACCCGCGCAACGGCGCGGGTTTTAGTGTTACTGATGATGACTTAACGTTGAACGTCGCACACCAGTCTACCGCGCACAGAAGAGGCGTTTAGTAGTAGTAGACCGATAAAGCGAGCGGTGCGGAACATTGTCATCATTCTCCAAATGAATTCGATATGCTTTTAGTGGTACTGGATATGCTTTCTGATGTCAACCCTACAATCCGAAATCGGGCAAGCCGTGGAGGAGAAAACGGGTCAAGGCATTAGCTAATTGTGCTGATGAATATCTCACTTTCTAGTATATAGTTTCTTTTGTTAATTCACGATTTTAATACTTTGTCGCACATCCACATGATTGCTCGTAGATTTTCACTACTCTGTCATTATTAGATATTTCTTGCATCATTTTGATAATTAAGAATTTATTTTTAAATTCATGGTGTGTTGTGAATTTTAAACAGTTATTGATGATGCGTTTGTGTTAATTTTTTTTCGGTAAGAAAAAAACACTTTAATAAAACTTAATGGATTATTAATTTTTTGGCGTGTTGTGTATTCGTGTGATCTATGAGTAAACTGCTTATCATTATCTAAAGGATATAAATAAGCGCGATTATTTTATCGTAACCGCAATTTATCTAAACCTTTATATATTCCTATTTTTATCAATTTCTCTTTTTTGGATCTTATATGCATGGTAAATCATATAGCCTCAATGTATTTCTGCGATTTTGCAAAGGGAGTTTTGTATGACAGTGGAATCTGAAAGCGTAATTAATGCTCCAGAGCAGCAACGTTTATCGGTAAATGAAGGAAATAAACCACAGCTTCGAATGGTTGATTTAAATCTATTAACCGTTTTTGATGCCGTAATGCAGGAACAGAATATTACTCGCGCCGCCCATATGCTGGGGATGTCGCAACCTGCGGTCAGTAATGCGGTCGCACGACTGAAAGTGATGTTTAATGATGAGTTGTTTGTGCGTTACGGTCGCGGCATCCAGCCTACCGCGCGCGCATTTCAGCTTTTTGGCTCTGTACGCCAGGCGCTGCAACTGGTGCAAAATGAATTACCAGGCTCGGGTTTTGAACCGCTGAGCAGTGAGCGCGTATTTAATCTTTGTGTATGTAGCCCGCTGGATAACTATTTAACCTCTGTAATCCTCAATAAGGTGAATGAAGTCGCGCCTCATATTCACATGGTGTTTAAATCATCGTTAAATCAAAATACCGAACATCAGTTGCGTTATCAGGAAATTGAGTTCGTTTTAGGTTACGAAGAGTTCCGCAGACCGGAGTTTGCTTGTGTGCCGCTGTTTAATGATGAAATGGTTTTAGTCGCAAGTAATAAACACCCGCGTATTACTGGCCCTATCTCTGAAAGCGATTTTTACCAGGAAGAACATGCGGTGGTTTCTTTAGACCGTTATGCCTCTTTTAGCCAGCCGTGGTACGACACCGTCGATAAACTGAGCCGCGTGGCATATCAAGGGATGGCGCTGATTAGCGTGCTGAACGTGGTTTCGCAAACGCACTTAGTCGCAGTCGCGCCGCGTCGTTTAGCAGAAGAGTTTTCTGAGCAACTGGGTCTGAATGTTTTACCGCTGCCAATGAAGCTAAATAGCCGTACCTGTTATCTTTCCTGGCATGAAGCCGCAGGGCGCGATAAAGGCCATCAGTGGATGGAAGAGTTGCTGATTAGCGCTTGCCGTCAACAGTAATCCTAATTCTCAGGCGCGTGATTACGTTTTCCATTTGTTTTGAAATATCGCAGGAATAAAGAATTTTATTCTGTTATTTATCGCCGGGTCGCCCGGCGATAAAGCAAAAAATAGATGTTTTGCTGTAATGATGCGGTTCGTCCGAGTAATTACGCTCTCATTTTCTTATCGTTGAAGTAATTATCCATCATTTTTCCTTTTCTCCTTATTTTTCCTCTTTTTACTCGTCCTGCTATGTGAAATGTGCGAATTGCTTGCTTTGCAGTGAGCGGGTTATGTTAAGTCGTTATCGATACTTTAGCGCCGGAGATGAATATTACGTCCCCGGCACATGACCGCAGGAAAATGAGTTTCTCGGTCATCAAGATACAGCCTGGAGGCAAGTCATGGAGATGTTGTCTGGAGCCGAGATGGTCGTCCGATCGTTAATCGAT
>JBOFJM010000381.1:0-8581 GCA_051656825.1 Kluyvera sp. | reverse complement strand
ACCTGACCCCATGCCGAACTCAGAAGTGAAACGCCGTAGCGCCGATGGTAGTGTGGGGTCTCCCCATGCGAGAGTAGGGAACTGCCAGACATCAATTAGTGAAAAAGCCCATCCGTCAGGATGGGCTTTTTTGCGTGTGCGGAACAGGTCAGAAAGCACAGCGTTGCCGGAAGGCGGCGTGAACGCCTTATCCGGCCTGCAGAATGCTGCGTCACGGTGCTCAGATTTGCCGGATAGTGACGTAAATGTCTTATCCGGCCTACTATATTCAGAAAAGTATCGGTAATCCCAGTCCATGTTTTACTGCATGCAGCGTCTGCTGTGTCACTTCATGCGCCCGCTCACTTCCCTGACGTAACAGTTCTAACAACATACCTTTATCCTGGATAACCATCGCTCGCCGCTCGCGAATAGGGGCCAGCAACTCCTGCAAACAACCCTCTAACTCGTTTTTGCACTGCTTGTCTCCTAGCCCTCCACGCTGATAATGTTCTTTCATTTCAGCAACTCGCGTTTTATCTGGATGGAAGGCATCAAGATAGGTAAAGACAACATTGCCTTCAATTCTCCCGGGATCTGCGACGCGTAAATGGTGTGGATCGGTAAACATAGCGCTGACGGCCTGGTGAATGTCCATTTCGCTGGCGGAAAGAAGAATGGTGTTACCCAATGATTTCGACATTTTTGCCCCGCCATCGATACCTGGCAGACGGCCAACGTCGCTGAGCAGAGCTTTGCAGTGACGGAGCACGGGTGTAGACGTCAGGCTATTCATCTTGTGCACGATCTCGTTGGTTTGTTCGATCATCGGCAACTGATCGTCACCAACCGGTACGCGATCGGCATTAAATGCTGTGATATCAGCAGCCTGGCTAATAGGGTAAGCCATAAACCCAACCGGTAGTGCGCGGGAGAATCCTTTCTGCGCAATCTCACTTTTGACGGTAGGATTACGTTCAACCCTGGCGACGGTAACGATATTCATATAGAGCGCGGTCAGCTCTGCCAGTGCAGGCAAGGCCGATTGCAGGCAAATAGTGGTTCGCTGTGGGTCAATGCCGACAGCCAAATAGTCAGCCATTACTTGCAGAATGTTATGGCTAATTTTCTGCGGATTGCTGCCGTTATCCGTCAACCCCTGCAAATCGGCGATAAGGATAAACTGTTGATGTTCATGCTGAAGTTGCACGCGCTGGCGTAGTGAACCGACATAGTGACCGAGATGCAGCTGGCCGGTTGGGCGGTCGCCGGTAAGGATAGTGTGGTGGATATTCATCAGTGGCTCCTAAAAGGGATTGAGCCGAAAGACGTCACCGATAAACTACAAAGCCGCCTTTCGGCGGCTTTGAAAAAGATAACGTAACCCGTGCCGCCTGTTATGTAGGCAGCCACCAACGAGTGGAGCGGATAAGGGTTACGTTTGTATTCATCCTTTTATCGTGCCACCAAAGGGTATCCCTGTCTAGCGGATTACATTTCCATTTCGTCGAATACATTGCCGGGAAGTAGGGTCATTGCACAATCCATGCGGTTTACCCATCCTGTTCCTTGATACTTATCACGGTAAGTATTATGGTGACCGCTGAAAACAACCGGAGATCGTCATGACTGAAGATGAACTGTTTGCCCGCCGCCCGATGGGGATGCGTATGGCGATGGTGGTGCGTCAATGGCGCTCTATTATCGATCATGCGATCACCGACACAGGGTTAACCCAGTCCAGTTGGACGGTACTGATGCAGCTTGATCAACTAGGCGATCACGTCTCAGTGAGTGAATTAGCGGAAATGCAGGGCATTGAACTGCCGCCGCTGATGCGCACCCTCACGCTACTGGAGCAGCAAGGTTATCTGCTGCGCACGGTATCACCGTATGACAAACGCATTCGCCTGCTGACGCTCACCGACGAAGGTCGAGCCGTGCTCCAGATGTTGACTCAAGTGATTGAATCCTTTCAGACCCGCGTATCAGAAGGTATTCCCGCCGCCGACATCGAGAAGTTTAGTGACACACTGAATCACATTGCCTGCAATCTGCGGACTATCCGCGAAGAAAAAAACAAAACCGAATAACACCATGATGACGCCAGAACAAAAGTTTGCCCGCTGGGTAAGGGTGAGTATTGCCTCTTTCCTGCTGATGTTTATTTATTTTATCGTTGCCGATATCTGGATCCCGCTAACGCCAGACTCGACGGTAATGCGTGTTGTCACGCCTATCTCCTCTCGGGTATCCGGTTACGTCTCGCAGGTTTACGTCCATAACAATAGCCCGGTGAAAAAGGGAGACTTGTTATATGAACTTGACCCCACTCCCTTCCAGAACAAAGTGGATGCCGCGCAGCTCGCACTTGCGCAGGCCAAGCTGAGCAATCAACAGTTAGACGCTCAAATTGTTGCCGCACAGGCCAACCTCAAAACGGCGCAACTGACCGCCCGTAATGACCGCGTGACCTTTGAACGCTACCAGCGTTTAAGCAGTATGCAGAATGTCTCGCAGTCGGATCTCGATAAAGTGCGCACCACCTGGCAGAGCAGTGAACAGTCGGTGAATTCGCTACACGCATCGATTCATAACCTACAAATCCAGCGCGGTGAGCGTGATGATCACCGCAACGTCACGCTGCAACAATTCCAAACCGCACTACAGGAAGCGCAGTTGAATCTGGGGTGGACGAAGATTCGGGCAGAAGCCGACGGCACGGTGAGTAACCTGCAACTTAGCCCTGGCTTGTACGCTGCGGCGGGCAGCGCCGTGATGGCGGTGGTGAATCAAAAAACCGACATCGTCGCAGATTTCCGCGAAAAGAGTCTGCTCCATACTAAACAGGGAACCGATGCGGCGGTGGTGTTCGATGCGCTGCCGGGCAAAGTATTCTCGGCGCAGGTCACCAGCAGCGATGCCGGGATCCTTGCCGGGCAAGAAGCGGTGAACGGTGAGCTATCCCAGCCGGAGCAATCCACCCGTTGGGTACGCGACGCACAGCGGATGCGCATCCATGTCGCGCTGAATGAGCCACTGGATAAAACGCTGCCAACCGGCGCGCGTGCAACCGTGCAGTTGTATAACAGCGAGGGGCCTTTTGCGCGCTTTTTCTCTGGGCTGCAAATCCATCTCGTAAGCTGGTTACACTATGTCTATTAACACCCTCGCGCAGGTCTTTACCCCTCACGGCAATATTGTCTATACGGCGAATGATTTCCGTCAGACGCTACGCATCGTTTTTGCCGGTATGGCGGCGCTGAGTATTTCGACTTTTTATGATACCCACTACGGCGTTTTTTTCGTGGTATATCCCCTGTTATTAATGTCGCTGGTTCCGGTGTTTAACCGCCATATCGCCAGGCAGTTTATTTTCAGTGCGTCGTTGAATTGCGTCGAAATGGTGCTGATCATCGGCTATCTCAGCCAATGGCCAGTCATTATGACGATGGTGGTATTCGCGCTGTACGTGGTGCGTTTTCGCTTTATGAGCAAAGGGCCGCTGTTTTTATTTGGCTCGATGGGCGTGGTGTGCCAAAGCGTAATGCTCAATTTTATGAGTTACCCGTCGGCGAACTGGCACACGTTGCTGTTTTCCAATATCGAAGCCAGCATTATGGCGGTGGCGCTGTGTGCGCTGATGCATTATCTGATACCGGACGTCGAGCCGCGCAAGCCACCACCGCTGATTGAAAAAGATGCCGCCCGCGTTCGCCATGAATCGTTGCTTTCCGGCACGGTGGCTACGCTGATTTTCGTCGTCTTCCAGATAAGCGACCTGAGCGACTCACTTTCGGCGTTGATGGCTGGCATCTTAATTCTCTTTCCCATGCACTATCGTGGCGCGGTGATAAGCTCCCTTTGGCGCGTTGCGGGCGTCGTGTTGGCCTGCTTATACATTCTGCTGATACAACTGATCCTCTACGATCACAGCAGCCATATGTTATTGATGATGCCGCTGATTGGCCTGGGCCTGGGTTTCAGCGCGCGGTTACACGTGATGGAAAAAGTAGGCGCAGGCGTCGGTTTTGCCAGCATCACCACGATAGGCATTATGTTTGGCCAAAATCTCCAGCCAAACGGAGACCTGGTGTTCAGCGACCTTTATCGCGCCACTTCAGTGACGATTTCGTTGCTGGCGACGCTAACTCTGGTCTTTTTACTGCATCGCGTACTCAATTGTTTCGCCCCAACGCGCTTTATTGTGAAGTAGCGCACTGTTGAATGCTGATTATCTCCCCCCCTCTGCGCGTACAATAGCCCCTCGCCGGAGTGGCTGAGGGAGAAAAACGATGTGGCAAACGCGCGCGCTGGAGCTGAATAATCAGGAATTCTGGAACTGGGAAAAGGCCTGTGAATTGGTGCAATGGGCTTCTCGCCACGATTTTAATACCGTGGTTGTCGGTCAGGTTGACCTGTTCGACAAACTGGTTTCGCCAAAGGGATATACCCCGCATCAATATAACGACCGCCTCTCCAGCCAACAGCGAGCGCGCTGCGTCTACCTTAACCGGCTGGCAGGTTACTGCCAGCAACGTGGGTTGAAATTTTACCTTCAGGCTAAGGAGCTGAGTTTTCCGGCAGATCTGCTGGCGGCGCATCCTCAACTGATTGAGAAAGATGGCAGCATCCGCTTTGACGTCGAATTTTGGTGCCAATATCTGGCGGATAAACTCACGTTGTTGTGCCAGCAAATGCCGGCGATGACCGGCCTGTTGGTTGCGCTCTCTAATACCGATGGCCTGCTGCCTGTCTCGCGGCCAAACTGGGAGTTGACCGGGCAGGACGACCCTTCTCCGCATATCGACCCGCGAAGCCTCTCACGCTACAGCCAGTGTTTTAGCGCGATGGCTCGTGCGGTAATGCGTGAAAACAAACACTTAGTGTTACGCGCTTTTCCGGCGGGTAATCACGATATCAGCAACGTGATGGAGGCGATACGCACTCTGCCAGAGTGCGTATCGGTTTCGATAAAACTCACGCCGGAACGCTTCTGGCCGACCTTCCCCAACAACCCTGCGCTGCTTGACGTTGACGATCGTGACGTCTGGGTGGAGCTGGATCTGGTCGGTGAAGAAGTGGGCTGGGGCGTCCTTCCCTTCCCGCGTATTGATGAGCTACAGGGGCGCTTGCTGTGGTGTCGCGGTAACGCAACCATCAGCGGAGCGGTGTGTAAAACTAGCTGGGAAGGGGTTGATAACCATTGGATTATCGGCTCACTCAGTGAATGTAATCTGGTCGCCTGTAGCCAGATTCTGGCGCGCGAAAATGAACACATGACCTGCACGGCGCTGCTTACACATTGGCTTGATGAATGCTACGGCTGGCGCCCCGATACCGCGATATTTGACGAGTTTGAGTCGCTGATGTCGCAGGCCGGTCAGGTGCTGTATCAGGCGATTTACGTGCGTGACCACGTTTTTCACCGCCACAGCCAGGTGCCGGAAAGCTACGGTCAGGCGGTCTGGAGCCTGTATGGCCAGTTGAATCGCAATCACTGGCTGCCCGGATCTGAGCGCGATATTTTCTTTAGCGCCAGCGATGTTGAAACCTCAGGGCGCAATCTGTCGCTAATTGCCGAAGAAAAAGACAGCGCGTACCAGGCGGCTGTCACCCTGCGTGAGCAAGCGCTGGCCTTTGCCGAACGCGCGGCGTTCCCTTTTTCACTCCATCGGCGCTGGTTAGAGGAGTGGCAGGGCTTTGATCTCTACTGCCTGCTCTTCCGCCATGCGCAGAAAGCCTTCTTCACTCTTCATTTCGCGCGGGTGGTCGATAATAGCTGGAGTATGCGTGAAATTTGTCAGGTGAATATTCAGGAGCTTTACCGCTGTGCGGCGGAAATGGATAGCTTCTGTGCGCAACACGCCGATGCCTCGCCAGGGCTGCACGTGTTGTTCGACCCGACTCGTGTACGTCTGCTGGCCGACAGTTTGAGCCACGAACTGACGCTACTGAAGGGGTAAAGCGTGATGAAGATCACTATCAATTAGCGCGATTTTGCCGCGAAACGTGAGTTTTCCCGTCATGAAGGGCGGAAGGTGATTTCTCACTGTGACTTACCTCACGTTTTATTCTCCGCCCAGACGGAGATTGTGAATGATCAGGCAGTTCCGCAAACCCGCCGTCACCTGTGCGTAGCGTGTTCTCTGGCGTTTCCTGACAATACCGCATCATCACTTAGCGGTAATTGAGGAAAGTAACATGAGGCTGATAGCGGGCGAGGCGCTGACGCGTTTTACGGTTTCGGCACCGCATAATGAGCGGTTTGCGGAGTTTTTCACGGGTGAAGTCCTCGACGATGCGATGGACTATCAGTTTGCTAACGGCAAAGGCCCGTCTCAGGAGTCGTTCTGTCGGCGCATTTTCCGCCGTGATTTCGCCCGGCGAACGATTTCTCCGCACAAAGCATTAGCCGCTTCGTCGGTGGCGTATACCGGCGCGGACAATACCATCACATTTTCAGGCTCACAGCCCATTGCCACCCACAGCCAGCGCTGGCTACGCGTAACGTTGAATGCGCCAGAAGCAGGGCGCTACCCGTTCGAAATAGCCACCTGCGGCGGTGTGCAAATTTGGTGTGGCGACACGCAAGCTGTCTGCTTCACCCCGTTTACCCGCAACACGCTACAAACGCTCACGGCTGATATCACGCTCCAGCAGGGTGAGAACGCGCTGCTGATTCACCTTGATGAACTGTGTGAGCGCGACACGATTTTTGCCTTCCGCATGATTTACCTCGGCACACAGCCGCTAACCGTCACGCTACCGGCGCTAAACCGCGCCGACATCGATGCCTTGCAACGTTTCCTCGACTCTCTGCCCGCCACGGCCACCGCGCAACACCAGCGTATTCACTTACCCTGCCAGCCCAATCTCAGCCTGGCGCTGCGCGGGGCGTTATACAGCTTAGGCAACGATAATATCGCCACCTGCCCGCTGGATTTTGGTGTGGTCAATAGCGGGGAGAACGGCCTCACTCTGGCGCTGCCCGCTGATATCGACATGGGGTATTACCGCGTCGAACTCACCGCAACTCAAGGCGATGTAACAATGAGCCGCAGCCTGAGTGTGACCGTGCTGGCGGATGAAATCTTGCCCGTCGGTGAAGGCGTGTTGGAAACCCGCAAGCGGGTGGCGCTGAATTATATTGCGGAGCACGGCGTGCCGCGCACCGGACGCCTGCTGGCGATGCTGCACGTCGGCGAACATGGCCCGTTGGCGCAACAATTACTGATTAACACTCTCCAGCGTATTAGCGCCCGTCAGGATTGCTCGGATTTTTCCATCGTGCCGTTATTGTGGATTTGGCATGATTTTCACGGCGAACATTTCCCGGCGGTGCTGTGGAAACGGGTGCGCTCTGCCATCGTCGGTTACCGCTATTGGTACGATGAACTGGGCAACGACGTGATGTGGTTCTGGAGCGAGAACCATGCGCTGTGCTTCCACACGGCGCAATATCTGGCGGGGCAAATGCTGCCGGACGCATTATTTACCGCTTCTGGTCGCTCCGGGCGTGAACAACACACGCTGGCGGCACAGCGCCTGCACCGCTGGTTTGACGCCGTAGAACAGCAGGGATTTGTTGAGTGGAACTCCGCACCGTATTACCCAGTGGACTACATCGGCCTGTTTGCGCTGTACCAACTGGCGAGCGATGCCACGTTACGTCAACGCGCGCAGCGGCTTATCGACCGCCTGATGCTGACCAGCGCGCTACATTATCAGTCGGGTATCGCCGCCGGCACGATGGGGCGGGTGTATGAAAAAGAGCTGCTGGCAAGCCCAATGAGCGAACTGTCAGCCTTCGGCCATGTTGCCTGGGGCGGCGGGCACGTTAACCGCAAATGTGCCTCCTTGCCGTTTTTCTGCCTGAGCGACTACACGCCGCCAGCGAAATCCGCGCACTACGCCCGCTTAACGCACGGCGCACTCAGCGCACACTACCAGTGTGGCGGCGGCAATATTGTGGCGTGGAAACAGCCGATGGTAAGCCTCTCAAGTTGTGTTGATCACCATACCGGCGAGCGCGGTCATCAGCAGCATCTGCTGGATGTCCAGTTTGCCGCTCGCCCCGCCGCGCGCCTGTGGATTAACCATCCCGGCGATGTCGCGCCAGGCAGTGAAGCGCGCCCGTCTTTCTGGGCCGGTAACGGCGTTTTACCACGGCTGATGCAGGCAGAGAACCGCGCGCTGATGCTGTATCGCTTGACGCCATCCGATGCGCTTCCCTGGACGCACCTGCATCTGGCTGCCGAGGCTTTCGATGAAGTGCACCCGCTGGCGCAGGGCTATATCGTTCGCGCGGGCAACGCTTTTGCGGCAATACTTTGCTCCCAACCGCTCATGGTATCCGGGAATGAAGTACGCGCGGAAGGCCGCCATGTCGCGTGGTGGCTGGAAGTGGATGAAGGCGATAGCGCGGCATTTGATGCATTTTGCCAGCGAGCCAGTGGGCTGCACATTACGTTCGACGGGGATGACGCTCGTGTAGCGGATGCCCGACACACCCTAATGCAACTGAGCTGGCAGGGCGACTGCCAAAACAACGGCCTCGCTGTGGCGTTCCCAACGCTTGCAGGCAATGAACTCCAGGTGA